>JAFDXA010000237.1 GCA_018268185.1 Bacteroidota bacterium | reverse complement strand
AATGCTTACTGTTCACAACGGCGAGCTGATGGTGGAAGAAAAAGGAATTTATTCCATAGAAAAATTCCTGGTAGCACGCCGCCTCATGTACTGGCAGGTTTACCTGCACAAAACTGTATTGAGCGCCGAACAGATGCTGATCCGCATCATCAAAAGAGCTAAACTGCTCAAAGCCCGGTGCCAGGAACCTTTGAATAGTTTTACCAACCAGCCTGTGGAGCAGGTTACACTGGATCAATTTTGCAGGATAGATGATTATGATGTACTGATGGCCATTAAGAAATGGGCCTCGGATGATGATAAGGTGCTGTCGGTACTTTGCCAGGGCATTTTAGACAGGAAGCTCCTGAAAGTAAAATATTTCAGTGAGCCAGTAAGCAGCGAAACCCTGCAGGATAAAATCATAGAGATCAGCAAGCGGCTAAACATTACTGTGGATGATGCCGCCTGGCTGGCATTTACCGGTGAAGCTGCCAGCAGTACTTACAATTTTGAGGACGAACACATACATATTCTTTTCAAGGATGGATCCGTGAAAGATATTTCGGAGGTTGACAATGCCCTCATCAATGAAAACCTGAAAGGCACCGTTAAAAAATATTACATTTGTTATCTTAGATAGTGAAATAATCAACCGGCCAATAAAACCGGTCGGGAATTTCACCGAATCCAAAAGCTAAAAGCCCAAAGAATATGCAGTTCAGCGCAGCCCAGGTAGCCCTGATGATAAACGGGAGAGTAGAAGGCAATGCAGATGCCACTGTATCGGCATTTGGGAAAATTGAGGAGGCGCAAGCGAACCACCTGGCTTTCCTTGCAAATCCGAAATACGAAGATTTTTTATACAGCACGGGCGCTTCCGTTGTAATCGTGAATGAAGCCCTTGAATTGAAGCAGCCCGTGAGCGCCACACTCATACGTGTTCCGGATGCTTACAGCGCTTTTGCCGTGCTGCTTGATAAATACCAGCAAATTAAAACACAGCAACTGGTAGGTGTGCAGGAGCCTGTTTACATTCATTCTTCGGCCAAAATGGGCAATGATGTGTTCATCGGTGCTTTTGTATATGTTGGCGAGAACAGTTCCATCGGTAATAATTCAAAAATATTTCCCGGGGTTTATATCGGAAACAACGTAAAGGTTGGCGAAAACACCATCATTCATGCAGGCGTAAAAATTTACCATGAATGTGTGGTTGGTAGCAATGTAACCATCCATGCAGGTACAGTCATCGGCAGTGATGGTTTTGGTTATGCTCCTCAAAAAGATGGTAGCCTGAAAAAAGTTCCCCAGATCGGCAATGTTGTTATTGAAGATTTTGTTGAGATCGGGGCGAATACTACTATTGACAGGGCTACGATCGGCAGCACGCTTATCAGGTCTGGCGCCAAACTCGACAATCTTCTACAGATCGCTCACAACGTAGAAATCGGGAACAACAGCGTTATCGCAGCTCAGAGCGGCGTAAGCGGCAGTACCAAAATCGGGAAAAATGTAATGATTGGTGGACAGGCAGGTATTGTTGGACATATACATATTGCCGATGGAAGTAAAATAAATGCCCAGAGTGGCGTGAGCAAATCCATCAAAACACCTAATTCAGCAGTTACAGGTTCTCCTGCTTATGATTATACAGCAGCACTTAGAAGCCAGGCACTTTCCAGAAACCTTCCCCAGCTCGAAAAGCGTATCCAGGACCTCGAAAAGATGATCGCCGAACTCATGAACAAAAAATAACAATTCATACAGGTTATTGTGTCGGCAACCATCTAATTTTACTTTTATTGCTTTTTAAAATATTTGCGTGAATCGGATCAGCAGGATCATAGTTTTTTTTGTACTCTTATTTTCACCGGCTCTTTTACCTGCCCAGGTGGTTTCTGTTTCTGGTATTGTGCAGGATGCACACACCAAAGAGCCTGTTGCGTATGCTTCGGTTTATATGTCGGTTTCGCAGAACGGTATGACTGCTGACAGTTCCGGTCATTTTTCCATACGATTGAATCCATCTTCCAAAGATTCGCTCGTAGTAACTTTCGTAGGCTACCAACGCTTTCGCCTGGCCGCTGCTTCCATTGATCCCTCAAAACCTTTGATTGTAGAACTGGAGCGTGGCAGTAACAGTGAGGTTGTTGTACGAACCAAAGTGAACAAAGGTCTTTTCCTGTGGAAGAAGATCATGAGTAAAAAGAAAATGTACAACAGGTACAACCTGCCGAACTTTTCATACGAAAGCTATAACAAACTGGAAGTTGACCTGAAAAATTTCAATGTAAACAGGGCTAAGAAGAATTTCATACTGAAGCCATTTTCTTTTGTTTTCGATAATATTGACAGCACTTCTGAGAAAGAACCTTTTTTACCCGCTTATCTAATCGAAAGCCTTAGTGATTATTATTACCAACGCAGTCCACGCAAATACAGGGAAGTGATCAAAGCTTCTCACACCAAGGGATTTAAAAATGAAAGCATCAGCAAACTACTGGGCGTAATGAACCAGAATGTGAATATTTACAGTAATTATGTAAATGTTATCGACAAGGATTTTATAAGTCCGTTCAACGACAATGCCGACATCTATTACAATTTCAATGTGCCGGATACGCAGGTGATCAACGGACAGAAAGTATTTCACTTCACATTCACCCCCAAACGTGCAGGTCAAAGCACCTTTGAAGGCGATGCTTACGTGATCTCCAAAACATTCCAGATATTAAGGATCACGATGTATATCGGGAAAGATGCCAATATCAATTTCATCGACAGGGTGAGCATATTCCAGGAATTTCATGCCATCAATGATTCGATTTATTTTCTTACCCGTGATAAATTCTTTACCGACTTCAAGGTGCTTGGTAAAAAATCACTTACCCTCATCGGCAGAAAAACTACTTCCTACAAGGATATTACGATTAACAACGACAGCATTGCAGGCCTCTTCAAAGACCAGAATATAGAAGAAGTAATAAAGATCGACAGTGCGGTAACAGATCATTCGGATTCCTTGTGGAATACCATGCGGCATGATACTTTGTCGACCAATGAAAAGGCCATTTACCAAACCATAGATAAACTGCTGGCCATGCCTAAATTCAAAAGGCTTGAGCATACTTTAAAATTTTTGGGAACAGGTTATAAAGACATCGGCAATTTTGAAATCGGCCCCTGGTTTAACTGGGTGAGCAGCAACAGGTGGGAAGGCGCCCGTTTTCGTTTCGACCTCGGAACAAATACTGGTTTCAACAAAAAACTATACCTGCACGGTTACCTGGCCTATGGAACAAAAGATGAAAAATTCAAAGGCCTGGCAGAAGCATTCTGGGTTGTAAAGCGTGAGCCCAACCGAACCATGCTTCATATTTCCTACAGTAATGATATTGATAATGGCATCAGCCAGTATGGGGAAGTAAGCCAGGACAACCTGTTCTCCATCGCCATCCGCAAACCAAATACCTCAAGGAGATTCATCAACACGCAGCAGATTAATTTCAATGCGTTTAAAGAATGGGGCAAAGGTTTTTCCACTGAATTGTTCCTGGCACATCGCATGTTTACCCCATTGCTGAATATGCTTCCCAAAGACAGCTTCCCGGTGAGTTCCGGGGAATCGCTCAACAGTTTTGAAGTTGCGCTGAAGCTACGCTTTGCATACCTGGAGCAGTTCCTCGAAGGAGATTATTTCCGTTATTCCCTGGGAACACGCTATCCCATTGTTGAGATCATGGCAACAAAAGCCATTAAAGGTGTTTTCAACAGCGCTTATGATTATACTAAACTAAGTGCTTCCATCAGGGACCGGATGAAGATATCGCCACTCGGAACCTTATCTTATAAAGTATATGCCGGCCAGGTATTCGGCACTTTGCCGTTCGCATTCCTGGAAGTACATCCCGGCAATGATCTTTACTATTACAGTAAGTCTACCTTCAACCTCATGAACAGGTTCGAATACGTGAGTGATAAATATGCCGGTATAAATATTGAACACAATATCGGGTCGGGATTGTTCAGGTTCATCCCGCTTACCCGCAAACTCAAGTTCAGGCAGTTCTGGAATATCAAAACCATCTGGGGTTCTATCAACGACGGGAACAGGGCATTAAACGACAGGCTTGTTAAGTTAGAAGATTCCCGCATGGTTCCTGCTTTTAAATTCCTGGATGGGGGGAATTATACCGAAATAGGAACCGGTATTGATAATATCTTCCGTGTATTCCGACTCGATTTCGTTTGGCGCCTCGCTCCTCCCCAAGGGCTTCCCAGGGCATCCCGCTTTGGCATTTTTGGCAGTTTCCAATTTCAATTCTAAATTGTATTACATAGCCTGCCTTTAATAGTGTAAAAATCGGTTTTTGAGATGCCCAATGCCTGCTTTTACCTGTTATTATTTAAAACATTGGCTCTCAAAAAATAAAATATCTTTGCCAAAATTTTGACTTCCAGCATGGATAAGAACTTCAATCCAGATAAACAGCATACCCTCGTAGCCCCGATCAGTATCTCCGGTACCGGTCTGCACACAGGAATCAATGTAGATATGGTACTGAAACCGGCCAACCCGGGATTCGGGTACCAGTTTCAAAGGGTTGATCTTCCCGGCGCCCCTATTATAAAAGCCGATTGCGACCTCGTTACAGAAACTTCCCGTGGCACCACGCTGGAAAAAGACAATGCCCGGATCAGTACGGTAGAACATATACTTGCTGCACTCGTAGGCATGGGGGTTGACAACTGCCTCATTGAAGTGAACGGCCCTGAGATCCCCATCATCGATGGCAGCAGCGGCCCTTTTGTAGAGATCATCGAAAAAACCGGCGTATTGGAACAGGATGCTACCAAAGCCTGGTACACCATTGATACCAACATTTCTTTTTATGATGAAAAGAAACGTGTTGAAATGACAGCCCTGCCGGCAACCAATTACGAGATCACCACCCTGATCGATTTCAACAGCCCGGTACTCGGAACACAACACGCCAGCTTAAAATCACTGAAAGATTTCAAGAACGAGATCGCCCCATGCCGCACATTCTGCTTTTTGCATGAACTGGAAATGCTGATCGATAATAACCTGATCAAGGGCGGCGATATCAACAATGCCATTGTAATCGTAGACAAAGTGGTTACTGATGATGAAATGACCCGCCTGGCCAAGGCTTTCGGTCGCAGCAAAGTAGAAGTGAAAAGTGAAGGGTATCTCAACAACCTCGAACTCCGTTTTCCAAATGAACCGGCCCGCCACAAGCTTCTTGATGTGGTTGGCGACCTGGCGCTGATCGGCTACCCGATCAAATCACATATAATCGCTAACAGGCCGGGCCACAGCAGCAACGTTGAGTTTGCAAAAAAGATCAAACAATACATCAAGAAGAACAAGCATACCAAGGATATTCCTTTATATGATCCGAATCAACCGCCGGTTTATTCGCAGCAACAGATAGAAAAGACTTTGCCGCATCGCTATCCATTCCTGCTGGTAGATAAGATCATTGAACTGAAAGATGATTATATAGTAGGCATCAAGAATGTAACCTTCAATGAATATTTCTTCCAGGGACATTTTCCCGGCAACCCGGTAATGCCCGGAGTGCTGCAGATCGAAGCCCTGGCACAAACAGGAGGTATTCTTTGTATCAATGCCATGCCACAGGGAGCTTATGATACTTATTTCCTGAAAGTTGATAACTGTAAATTCAAACAGAAAGTTGTTCCGGGAGATACCATGATCCTGAAGATGGAATTGACAGAACCTATCCGTCGCGGCATCTGTGTGATGAAAGGAAGTGTGTATGTGGGCAATAAATTATGTACAGAAGCTGACCTTACTGCACAACTGGTAAAAAGAACCGACTAAATCAATTAACAAAGATGATCCATCCACACACATATATACACCCCAACGCCAAGCTGGCAACGAATGTAAAAGTTGATCCCTTCAGTGTGATACACCAGAATGTTGAAATTGGCGATGGCACCTGGATCGGCAGCAATGTTACCATCATGGAAGGAGCCCGGATCGGCAAGAACTGCCGCATATTCCCCGGGGCTGTTATTGCGGCTATTCCGCAGGACCTTAAGTTTGAAGGTGAGAATACAACTGTTGAGATCGGCGATAACACAACCATCCGTGAATTTGTAACCATCAACCGTGGCAGTAAAGACAGGTGGACCACGAAAGTGGGAAACAACTGCCTCATCATGGCTTACAGTCATATCGCTCATGATTGCATCATCGGCAACAACTGCATCATGAGCAACAACACCCAGATGGCCGGGCACGTGGTAATGGGAGATAATGCGATCCTTGCCGGCATGTGCGCCATTCACCAGTTCGTACAGATCGGGCAGCACGCATTTGTTTCAGGCGGTTCATTGGTAAGCAAAGATGTTCCTCCTTATATCAAGGCAGGCCGTACGCCTCTGAGCTATGCCGGTGTGAATTCGGTAGGACTGAAACGACGCGGATTCTCACTCACAAGGATCAACCAGATACTGGATATATACCGTATCATCTACAATAAGAACATGAACACTTCACAGGCCCTTAATTTCATTGAAGAGGAATTACCGGCTACTGATGAACGTGATGATATCGTTACATTCATTCGTGAAAGCGGAAGAGGTATTATCAAACGTTTCAGCAAAGGCAGCATGGATGATGAATAGATCCTGCCTGGTCACTAATGCCTGTGATCAAACAGGAGCAGGCGTTTTGCAACATGCACATTACACTTTCAAATACAGGGAAGCGGTTTAACAGGGAATGGATATTCCGTCATGTAAACCATGAATTCATCCCTGGTAAAGCCTATGCCATTACCGGACCCAACGGTTCAGGTAAATCAACTCTATTACAGGTGATCGCAGGCGCTGTATTATGCAATGAAGGAACCGTATCTTATCAATCAGGTGATCGCCTGACAAAGGTCGACGACAGGGAAGCTTTCAGGAATATATCCATCGCTACACCATACCTCGAACTGATCGAAGAAATGACCTCAACCGAGTTGCTGAATTTTCATTCCACTTTTAAAAAGCTGTTATTACCGGTTGAAGACATATTAGCAGCGGTAAACCTTAAAGATGCTGCCCACAAACAGATCCGCTATTTCAGCAGCGGTATGAAACAAAGACTGAAACTGGCCCAGGCTTTTTTCAGTGATACAACTGTTTTGTTGTTGGATGAACCTTCCACCAATCTCGACCAGGAAGGAATTGCTCTCTACAAAAAACTGGTAGCAGAAAGAACGGCTGGCAGGCTGCTCATCATCAGCAGCAATGATAAAAATGAATATGATTTCTGCAACGAAGTAATTTCTATCAGCGATTACAAAAAATAATTATCGCCGGCTGGCGATAAGCAGGTTGAGATCCGTGTATTTAAGATCGAATCTTTCACTCAAATGAAAATTGGTAAGACTTCCCTTGAAAAGATAAATGCCGCTGCGGATATTGATCTTGTGCCAGATCACGTTCTCAATACCACCATCATCTGCAGTTTCCAGCAACAGGGGCATCAATACATTGCTGATGGCCTGTGAAGCTGTTCTTGCAAAACCACTGGGTATATTGGGCACACAATAGTGTATCACATCGTATTTTGAGAATACAGGATTTTTGTGCGTGGTTACCATACTGGTTTCAAAGCAGCCGCCGCGATCGATGCTCACATCCACGATCACCGTACCGGGCCTCATATTGCTTACCATTTCTTCTGAAACAACAACAGGTGTTCTGCCCCCATCGCCACTCAACGCCCCTACTGCCACATCGCATGTTTTTAATTGCTTGGCAAGAATCTTTGGTTCAATAACGGAAGTCCATAACCTTCCGCCGATATTATTCTGCAAACGTTTAAGCCTGTATATGCTGTTATCAAAGATCTTTACGCTTGCACCCATGGCCAGGGCTGTACGTGCTGCATATTCTCCCACTATACCTGCACCTATGATGATAACCTTTGTTGGTGGAATACCGCTGATACCTCCAACCAATACGCCTTTGCCATGATTGGCATTACTGAGGTACTGCCCGGCGATCAACATCACAGCACTGCCGGCAATTTCACTCATGCTCCTAACGATCGGGTTGTGGCCGCTGGCATCTTTAAGGTTTTCAAAACTGAGTGCAGTGATTCTTTTGGCCATCATCTTCTCCAGTATCTCCTTTTTCATTACTGCCAGGTGAATGGGAGAGATAATGTATTGGTTGGGTTTTAATAATTCACAATCTTCTTCACTCACGGGGGCGCTTTTTACGATCACATCACATTCAAATATTTCCTTTTTGCTCATCACGATCCTGGCGCCGGCTTCGCTGTAATCTTTATCGCGGTAATTAGAACCTACCCCGGCGTTGGTTTCAATATGCACCATGTGGCCGTTTGCTACAATTACACCCACTGCTTCCGGTGTAAGGGCGATCCTGTTCTCGTTAAAGGATGTTTCTTTTGGTATGCCGATGTTCATGGCTTCACCTTTGGGTTTTACATCCAGGGTTTCTTCCAGTGTTTCGTAAGAAAGTGAAGTTGATACAAACGGTTTTGATGTAGCCATGTTCTTTTTTGATGTAGATATACAAATTACAAATTTATTTGCAGCTTTCGTGCATTATCGCCGTTCGATTTTAAATAACAATGAATACTGTCTTGCGGAAAAATACCGGGCGCTTTTTCGGGCCATTCAACCAGGCAGAGGTTGCCCGAATACAGGCAGTCTTCCACGCCGGCATTGATGGCTTCCTGTTCATCCTTCAGGCGGTAAAGGTCTATGTGATAAACCGTTTCGCCAGCACCCGATTTATATTCATTGATGATTGAAAAAGTAGGACTTCCTACCGCATCTTTCACGCCGAGTTTTTCGCAGATAGCATGAATGAGTGTTGTTTTGCCGGCTCCCATCTCACCATGAAAGGCAATTACATTTCGTGTAGCTGTATTCGATAACAAGGCTGTTGCCGCGGTTCCTATTGCATCTAAAGTAAAATCTACAACCATGATGCAAAGATATTTTCATATTTAGTAAAATCCTGAAAGCAACCTTTGATAATTTTGCAGTATGGAAAAAGTAGACTGGAAAGTAGAAGGAATGGATTGCACAAACTGTGCATTGACCATTTCCCGGTACTTACAGAAAGAGGGACAGAAAGAAGTGAAAGTGAATTTCATTGGTGGTGATGTAAGCGTTGAAAAGAACGGCAACATCAGCAATGAACAACTCATGCGAGGAATTGAAGACCTCGGCTACCGGGTTGTAAACAGCCAGCAAACAACACAATCAGCCAAACCTCACAGTTTTTTTTCAGGCCACCTGCAACGTTTTCTCTTTTGCCTGCCCTTTACCCTGGTGCTGATGACGCACATGCTCCCATGGCATATTCCATTCCTGATGAATCCCTGGGTACAGCTCATCATCTGCATCCCGGTATATGTTGTGGGAATGGATTATTTCGGTGTAAGCGCCATCAAAAGTTTGAGCCGCGGCATCCCCAACATGAATGTACTGATAGCGCTTGGCGCCACGGCAGCCTTTCTCTACAGCATGATCGGTACTGTTGGAAATTTTGGTGCAGCTTATATCTTTTATGAAACAACGGCAACCATCATCACCCTTGTATTCCTCGGCGAATGGGTAGAACACCGTTCTGTTCAAACCACGCAACAGGAACTCAACAAACTGGCCAAACAACAAAAAGTAATGGCCAACATGATCGCTTTTGATGATGAACATCGTGAGCAGATCTTCCCTGTTGAAAACAGCATGTTGCATGTGGGTGATCTTATACTGATCAAATCAGGTGAACAGGTTCCGGTTGATTGCAAGATCCTCTGGGGTGAGGTGCACGTGAACGAAGCATTGCTGACCGGGGAAAGTAAACCCGTTCACAAACAAAAGAAAGAACTGCTCATCGGCGGCAGTCTTGTTTCAGAAGGAACTGTAAAAGCCCAGGTTACCGCGGTTGGAAAAGATACGGTGCTGAGCAATATACTCAACCTTGTAAAACAGGCTCAGAATGAGAAACCTCCTGTTCAGCAACTGGCAGACAAGATCAGTGCAGTTTTCGTTCCGGTGGTTACTGGCCTGGCGGTATTGACCTTTCTTGTAAACTATTTTGTTTTTCATATACCCGGTACAGCATCGCTCATGCGCAGCATCGCAGTATTGGTGATCAGTTGCCCCTGCGCCATGGGATTGGCAACGCCGGCTGCCATCGCTGTTGGTTTGGGAAGAGCAGCCCGGAACGGTATTTTATTCAGGAATGCGAAAAGCCTTGAGTTATTCCGCAATATCAGGATGGTTGTATTTGATAAAACAGGTACGCTCACCAAAGGAAATTTCAATATTACCGGCTTCAGGTCCTGGGAACTCAGCGATGAAGAATTCAAACAGGTTGTTTTTTCGATGGAAAAATTTTCCAATCACCCCATCGCAAAAACAATTACGGATGTATGGAAACAGGCTCCCATTCATTGGAAAAAGATTGAAGAAATAAAAGGCCTGGGCATGAAGGCTGAAGATGCGCAAGGCAATAACTGGCAACTGGGTTCTTACAAAATGGCAGCAGGGCTTACAAATGAAACGGATCATACCGCCTATCTATTAAAAAACAACAAACTCATAGGCTGGTTTGATATGGAAGATGAAATAAGAATGGAAGCCAGGGATGTTGTGAATTACCTGCATGCAAAAAATATCCGCACTGTTTTATTAAGCGGTGATGAATCAGCCAAAACAAAAAAGATCGCTGATGCACTTGGCATCAGTGAAGTGTATGCAGAAAAAACACCCGAAGAAAAATTAGTGATCATAGAAAAACTGAATGCCGAAGCTCCCGTTGCCATGGTGGGAGACGGAATCAATGATGCGCCGGCGCTTGCCAAAGCTACTATCGGAATATCCATGAGTGAGGCTACCCAACTGGCCGTACAGACAGCCCAGGTGGTTCTCATGAACAAAGGCATTCAGCATTTACCGTTGGCACTGGGCCTGGGGAAATATACTTTTAAAACCATCAGGGGAAACCTGTTCTGGGCTTTTATATACAATGTTGTTGCCATCCCCGTTGCTGCCATGGGTTATCTGCAACCCGGTTTTGCAGCCCTGGCCATGGGATTCAGTGATGTGGTACTCGCCATCAATTCCATCTGGCTCAGGTTCAGAAAAGTGATCTGATGATTAACACCTGTTTCACTGCGTTTTTTCTCATCAGTATACGCCGCATATTATTTCCCTTTGGGATCAACATGCAGTTCGCAAACGAACGAAACTGTTTAATTTCATTTTCAAATTTTCCGGCTTGAACATTCACGAGATACTGAAAAAATACTGGGGCTTTGATTCGTTCCGGCCATTGCAGGAAGATATCATTCGTGCTGTTTTGGAAAAAGAAGATGTGCTTGCTCTATTGCCCACCGGTGGCGGAAAATCAGTTTGTTTCCAGGTACCCGCATTGGCTATGGATGGATTGTGCCTGGTGGTTAGTCCGCTCATTGCACTCATGAAAGACCAGGTTGAAAACCTTTCCCGCAAAGGTATTCCGGCACTGGCAGTGTATTCAGGCATGAGCTATCATGAAGTAAAGCAAACACTGCAGAATGCCGCATTCGGTAACTATAAATTCCTGTATGTTTCGCCGGAAAGACTTGAGAGCAGTTTGTTCCTCGAATTTCTACCCGCCCTGAAACCTTCACTGATTGCTGTTGATGAAGCTCATTGCATCTCGCAATGGGGTTATGATTTCAGGCCGCCCTATTTACGCATTGCTGCTTTACGGGAAGAGTTGCCAAAGGTTCCTGTGATCGCATTAACGGCATCTGCCACGCTGGATGTGCAGCATGATATTTGTGAGAAACTGAATTTTGGAAAGGATTGCGTAAGGTTTCAGCAATCATTTGCCCGGCCCAATCTTTCTTACAGTGTTTTTCAGCCTGCCTCCAAACAGGTAAAACTCATAGAGGTTTTGAAAAATGTTCCGGGCTCTGCGATTGTTTATTGCAGGAGCAGAAAAAGAACTTTGCAGATAGCTGAATTACTGAAACAACATCATATTGCTGCTGATTATTACCATGCCGGTTTGAATAATGAAGAAAGAACAGCCCGGCAGGATAACTGGATCAGGAATAAAACAAGGGTGATCGTAAGTACGAATGCCTTTGGGATGGGTATTGATAAACCGGATGTAAGATCTGTTATTCATTTTGATATCCCGGATTGTCTCGAAAATTATTACCAGGAAGCCGGGCGTGCCGGACGTGATGGTAAAAGAAGTTATGCCGTATTGCTGTACGACCTGAAGGAACCTGATGAACTTTTTGAACAGGCAGATCTTCGTTACCCGGATACTGAAACTGTAAAGAAAGTATATACCGCATTGATGAATCACCTGCAGGTGCCGGCTGGAACAGGTGAAGGCATGAGTTATGATCTCGACATTGCCCTGTTTGCCGAATCATTTAAACTGAATATACTCGAAGCAAGTTATGGCATCAAAGCGCTGAGCCAGGAAGACATACTCTATTATAACGAAGTTTCTGTAAGCTCATCTAAACTTGTATTTACTACCAGCAAGACCGACCTGGAGGAGTTTGAAAAGCAACAGCCGGCCCTGGAGCCGCTCGTAAAAGCATTACTCCGGAGTTATGAAGGCATTTTTGATTATCCATCCAACATATATGAATCCCTACTTGCCCGGTTTCTGAAAGTTCCTGTAAAAACCGTACAGGAAGAACTCATGCAACTGCACCGCTATGGCATCGTTCAATACCAGCCTCAAAACGATAAGCCACAGGTTCTGTTATTAAAGAACAGGATGTACCAGGATGATTTTAAAATAGATCATAAAGCACTTACCCTGAGGAAAGAAAAATACCTGTTGCGGAGTGCTGCCATGAAAAACTACACTGGCAATGAAAAATCGTGCAGGTCTGTACTGATCGGCAATTACTTTAACGACCATACCATATTGCCCTGCGGGATCTGCGATAACTGTATCAACCAGAAAAACATAAAGCTTTCCGCTGCTGACTTCAGCATAATATTCAGTGAAATTGAAAATTATATCAAGGTCGATCCATTGTCGCCAGCCGAATTGATGCAGAAGTTCAGCCCGGGAAAAAGAAAGCAGGCCTGGACGGTTATCAACTACCTGTTATCAGAAAATAAAATCAAAGCAGATAAGAACGGGAAGATTGTTGCGGCTTGAATTGTCAAAGTAAAGTCATAAAAAAAGGGACCAAGATAGAAATCTAGTCCCGCTTTAAAATCCAATATCCTATGAAAAACCGAGGTAAAGATAAGGGGAGGTTATCTATTATCCAACTATTTTTCAAATTATTTTAAAATCATCTAAAGGGCTCTCGGCTCAGAATTATATTTAGAAAAATAATAATTTATCGATTTCCCCCAGTTTCCGCCGATATCCACCTATTTGAATGAATATTTCCCATTATTAAATAGAAAACTGGCCCCTTGGTACCATGCAATTGCTTCATTTACCAGGTTTTGGTCAAGGTTTATCTTTTTACTCTGCCCGGTCTGAAGGTCGGTCTTGTACATCGCTACTTTTTTCTGCGGAGACAGTATAACGAGGGTGTCATGTTTGATATATCCCATATCCTGGTAGGTGCTTATAAATATCCTGTCGTTGGCCGGGGGCGTTTTATAAATATCATACCCCATGAACCTGCTCGTGTAATTCAGGTTCATCATGCCGAGAACGGTCGGAGCCAGGTCGATTTGGCTGGTAAACCTTTCTTCAATGGCTGGTTTAACCAGCGAAGGATTATAAATAAAACAAGGGATGTGATAGCGGTTCGGCGGAAGGTCTGTTTTCCCGGCGCTTTTGGAACAATGGTCGGCAACAATAACAAAAAGCGTGTTTTTGAACCAGGGCTTTGCCGTTGCATCCTTCAGAAATTTGTTAATGGCATAATCCGTATACTTAACTGCGCCACCTACTGTCTGCAGATCAGGGTTAATATCTATCCTGCCCTGTGGGTAGGTATATGGCCTGTGATTGCTTACCGTCATGATATGATTGAAAAACAGCTTCCCGGATTGGAAACTTTTATCACAGGCTTCCAGGGCTATATCAAATGAAACCTCATCAGCAACACCCCATGCTGTTTCCTGGATGATCCTTTCTTTGGGAATATCAGCCTTGTCTATCACCTGGTAACCATTATGCCCGAAGAAATAACCCATGTTATCAAAAAAGCTGTTGCCGCCATAAATGTAGCGTACATCATAACCTTTCGACTTCATAACATTGCCCATGCTGAACATGTCTTCATTATCGGGTCTTCTTACAATCGATTGACCGGGTGTAGGCGGAATGGCGAGCGATAGCGCTTCCAATCCACGAACCGTTCGTGTTCCGGAAGCATAGAAGTTTTTAAAGAACAAACTATGTGGGATCAATGAATCCAGGAAAGGCGTTAAATTTTCTTTGTTTCCGAAATAGGCGAGATAATCTCCGCTGAAACTTTCCACGCTTATCAGAACAACGTTCCATTTCTTTTCTGCGCTATCAGCGGTTATCTTTCTTTCAATGCTTAACGAGTCTCCTGTGAACACAGTGCCCGGCGCCTGCAGCATGTTTTTAACAATGCTGATGTTTTTACTGTTATCATTTACTGCATAAAAACGGGTATAATCGATCTCATTGTTCCAGAAAGCTGCACCGAATTCATAGATGCCGTTTCCTCCGAGTTCATTTACATAATTATTACCTGATATATTTTTGAAACGGTTGTTCACCAGGAAATAGCCCGCCAATGGAACAAGCATGAATACAAGAAAGAAGATGGTACGATTGCCAAAACGCATCACCGGTACCTGCGAGGCGGTGATCCTTTTCCGGTTCACCCACAAGAGCAGGCAGGTAACAACAACAAAGCCCCCGGCAATGAGCGGGATATTGTAGGATTCCCAGATATTGCCCAATACCTCCGTGGTATAAATAAGGTAATCAACAGCAATAAAATTGAATCTTACATTGAACTCATCCCAGAAAGCGATCTCTGCTCCTGCATTAACAACAAGTATGAGTGTGATGATAAAAAAGAAAATAAAAAGCGGGATCCTGTTCCAGCGGTTGCGGTAAAAACTGTCTTTCATCAGCCAGCAATACAACGCAACAGGTATGCAGAAGAAGGAAGCCACAACCGTATCATAGAACAGTCCAACAACAAATATCCCGATCACATGAAGTGGGTTCAATTCCAAACTGCCCCATGACCAGAAGAATAAAAAAAGCCTTGTGCACAGGCTGGTAAAAGCAACCAGCAGCCACACAACGGCCAATGGACCGAAACGATGATCGAACAAGCGTGAGAATTTCTTCATTCAGTAAAAATACAACTGTTGGTTTTTAAAACCAGCCGGTTGATTTTTTACTGCTGCGGGTTCTGCCTCCCAATCCGAGGGCGCCGAGCAGGGAACGTACAATGGTATTGCCTGCAGTACGAACCATGCTTTTTACTATGGTATTGTTTGCTACTTTTTCAAGTGTGGATGGTTCTTCCTTCTGCTTGCCCTTTTCTGTTTTGGTTTCCGCTTCTTCACTTGCTTTTTCTGCTGCTTCCTGAAGTTTGGCAGTCAACATCTCGTAAGCGCTCTGGCTGTCGATGGTTTCGGCGTATTTGGCTACCAGTTTTGATCTGCTGTTGATGTCATTCACTTCCTGGTCGGTAAGCACATCCATGCGGCTGCGTGGAGAGCAAAGCATAACGTGCGCCAGCGGTGTGGGAATACCTTTTTCATTAAGCATCGTTACCAACGCTTCACCAATACCAAGCTGGGTGATGAGGTCTTCGGTTTTATAAAAAGCAGTTTCTGGATAGTTCTCTGCTGTTTGTTTGATCACTTTCCTATCGGCCGCTGTGAACGCCCTCAGAGCGTGCTGCACTTTCAATCCCAACTGGCCGAGTACAGATGCAGGAACATCCATCGGGTTCTGGGTGCAGAAAAATATGCCGATCCCCTTTGAACGGATAAGCTTGATGATGGTTTCTATCTGCTGAACCAGTTCGGCGCTGGCTTCCTGGAATATCAGGTGGGCCTCATCGATGAACATTACCAGTTTGGGTTTGTCGAGATCCCCTTCTTCGGGACAAACGGCATAGAGTTCGGCCAGCATCTGCAGCATAAAAGTGGAAAACAGTTTGGGCTTGTCCTGTAAATCGGCAACCCTCAACACATTGATCACGCCCCTGCCATCACTGCCCATCCGCATCAGGTCTTCCACTTCAAAACTCTTTTCGCCAAAGAATATATCTGCACCCTGCTGCTGCAGTTCTATCACTTTACGCAGGATGGTTCCTGTAGAAGTGGTAGATATTTTACCGTACTGCTTTTCAATATCGGCCTTGCCTTCATCGCCGATGAACTGCAGTACTTTGATAAAATCCTTGAGGTCGAGCAACGGCATTTTACTGTCGTCGCAATATTTGAATATCAGCGCTACAACCCCACCCTGTGTATCATTCAGTCCCAGTATCTTACTCAGCAATACCGGCCCGAACTCACTTACGGTAGCCCGCAAATGAACACCGTTTTTGCCGGTAAGCGAAAGCAGTTCACAAGGAAAAGAAGCCGGGGTATAAGCCAAGTTTAGTTTCTGGTACCTGTCGGTAACCTTATCATTCACAGACCCCATGGCCGCAATACCGCTCAGGTCGCCTTTAATATCCATCAGCAATACCGGCACGCTGGCATCGCTGAGGAACTCGCTGATCATCTGCAATGTTTTTGTTTTTCCCGTTCCGGTTGCACCGGCAATAAGCCCGTGGCGGTTCATGGTTTTTAAAGGGAGGAACACCGGGGCTTCAGGAACTACAGCTCCATCAAGTACCGCTGCCCCTACCTGAACAGATTCTCCTTTAAAAGTATATCCTGCTTTTATTGCCTCTATAAATTCAGCTTTGCTTGCCATAGTGTGTGTTTAAGATTGTCAGCATTGGGTTCAACCCGGGAAATTAGGAAATTGCCCTATCATATTCAATTTTACCCGGGTTGGTTTTCAAAATATTTACATTCTGATGTAACAAACCCCGGTTGCTATTCGTACCGTGTAAAGGGCTGGCCTGCACATTATCCCAACCGTTTATCAATTATCCGGTCAATTTTTCCTGTTCCATAAATAACCCGTTATTTTTGTCCACTCAATTTACAGATATGAAAAATGGTTTCCTCTATTTATCCCTGATGGGATTGGCAGTTTCTGCATCGGCCCAGAAAGTGGCCTTTACGGAATACAAATTAAAGAACGGGCTGCATGTGATCCTGCACCAGGACAAATCAGCTCCCGTTGTTGCTGTTTCGGTAATGTACCATGTTGGCAGTAAAGATGAACAACCCAACCGCACGGGTTTTGCCCACTTTTTCGAGCACCTGCTGTTTGAAGGAAGTGACAACATCAAACGCGGCGAGTTCATGAAGATCGTGAGCAGCAATGGCGGCCAGAACAACGCCAACACCTCACAGGACCGCACTTTTTATTTCGAAACATTCCCTTCCAACCAACTGGCTACCGGCCTCTGGCTCGAAAGTGAAAGGATGCTTCACCCGGTTATTAATGAGGTCGGGGTTAAAACACAAAACGAAGTAGTAAAAGAAGAAAAGAGGTTGCGTGTAGATAACCGCCCTTATGGAAATTTTGTAAGTGAGATCATGAAGCGCCTCTTCATCAAACACCAGTACCACTGGGTTCCCATCGGAAGCATGGAGCACCTGGATGCGGCCACGCTGGATGAGTTCAAGGCCTTCAATAAAAAATTCTACAACCCATTGAATGCTGTATTGGTGATCGCCGGCGACATTGATATTCCAAAAACAAAAACGTTGGTAGAAAGCTATTTCGCTGATATTCCTTCCGGCACACCGGTTGTAAAAACAAAGATCATGGAAGACCCGATCAGGAAAGAGATCATCGATACCGCTTATGACAACAACATACAGGTTCCGGCGATCATGACTGCCTACAGAATTCCGGGTATGACAAGCTCAGAATCTACCGCACTCGAAATGGTATCTTCTGTATTAAGTACCGGCAACAGCAGCCGCATGTATAAGAAAATGGTTGACGACAAGCAGAATTCAGTACAGGTTGGTTCATTCAACTATGCACTGGAAGATTACGGCGCCTATATAACCTATGCTTTACCGAATGGTGATGTAGCGCTGGATACCCTGCTTAAAGACATGGATGATGAAATTGTAAAACTCCAGACACAACTGATCAGCGAACAGGAATTCACCAAACTGCAGAACCAGTTTGAAAATGATTTTCTCGATAACAACAACCGCATGATCAAGGTTGCAGAGAACCTCGCAGATGGTTATACTTTCTATAAGAACACCAATAACATCAATACCGAACTGGATAAGATCAGGAAGATCACCCGCCAGGATATTCAGAATGTTGCCAGGAAATACCTGAATAAAAACCAACGGGTAGTATTGTATTATTTACCTAAAAAATAAAAGCATCCAACTCTTATTCAAAGAATCAATCAAATAAAATAACATGAAAAAAATATTGATAGCTGCATTGGGTGTTTTGATGTTACAGGCATCTTTTGCACAGGCACCCAAGGTTGACCGTTCCAAAAAACCGGCGGCAGGACCTGCTCCCGCAATTTCCATCAAAGACCCGGTTATATATAATATGCCCAATGGCATGACTGTACTGGTTGTAGAAAATCACAAAACTCCTAAAGTAAGAGCGGTATTGAATATCGACCAGGGCCCTATTAAAGAAGGAAACAAAGCAGGCCTGATGGATATCATGGGCGGAATGCTGGGCGAAGGAACGACCAGTATGTCGAAAGATAAATTTGACGAAGCGGTTGACATGATCGGCGCTGAAGTAAATCTTTCATCAAACGGAGGATCTGCTGCCGCACTCACCCGCTACTTCGACAAAGCTTTTATGCTGATGGCAGATGCATTGAAAAATCCATCATTACCAGATGAATCATTCAAGAAGCTGCAATCGCAGATGATCACCAACCTGAAGTCGAATGAAAAAAGCGCTGCTACCATTGCCGACAGGGTTTACAATGCCCTGAGTTATGGTAAAGAAACAGCGATGGGTGAATTTGTTACCGAGCAATCTGTAAAAGGATTAACGATTGATGATGTGAAGCAGGCTTATAAGAGTTATATCACACCATCACAATCTTACCTCACTTTTGTAGGTGATATCACACCGGCTGCCGCCAAAGCGCTGGCCGAAAAAGCTTTCGGAAGCTGGACAGGCACCAAACTTACGCTGCCTGTTATTGCAGATGTTCCCAACCCTGCCAAAACAGAGATCGATTTTGTAGATGTGCCTACAGCTGTTCAGGGAGAAATGCGTGCCGGTAACCTGGTAAGCAACCCGATGAATGGTTCAGACTATCACACATTGCTGCTCGTGAACCAGATCCTGGGCGGTGGCGCCGATAGTAAACTGTTCATGAATCTTCGTGAAAAACATGGCTTTACTTACGGAAGCTATTCTAACATTGGCAATGGCCGCTGGCAAAGTCTTTTCACAGCGCAGGCTGCTGTAAGAACCGACAAGGTTGACAGTGCCGTGGCTGAACTCGTGAGCGAGATCCTGAACATGAGAGATGGAAAAATAACCGATGAAGAACTGAATACAGCCAAAGCTGTTTTCAACGGAACATTTGCCCTTCGTATGGAAAGGCCTGAGATTCCGGCGACCTACGCATCGAATATCCTCATCAACAACCTGCCAAAAGATTTTTACCGCACATTCCTGCAGAAGTTAAATGCAGTAACCATCCAGGATATTCAACGTGTATCCAAAAACTACCTGAGTGAGAGCAATGCAAGGATCGTAATCGTTGCCAATGGTTCCAAGGTATTACCCAACCTGGCCCGCCTTGGTTACCCGATCAAGAAATACGACAAGTTTGCTGAACCCGTAGTTGAAAAAGCCCCGGATGTAAAAGTGAATGAAACAAACACTACCACCGATAAGGTTTCTGCATTCCAGATCATTGAAGAATACCTCAAAGCAATCGGCGGAAAAGAAGAAGTGAAAAAAGTAACCAGTACTACTTCAACCTTTACAATGGACCTGATGGGGCGTTCTTTCAATGGTGTAGACAAAGCCCTGGCGCCTAACAAACGTGCTACCGAGATCAAAATGGGACAGATGACCGTATTGAAATATGTATTCGATGGTTTCAACGGTTACCAGCAGCAGGGCCCGCAGAAAAAAGAGCTAAGCCTTGCCGAGATCAAGGAAGCTCAGGATGATAAGGGTGTTGTTCCGCAATTGTATTATATCAGTTCTGATTACAAAACTGAATACATCGGAACCGGTAAGATCGGTGATGAAGCAACCTATCGCCTCAAAGTGGTTATGCCAAGCGGAAGGGTAAGTGTGCAGGAATATGCTGTTAAAACAGGTTTACTGCTGAAAGAAGAAACAACCAGCAAATCAGGTGACGAAGATGAGCCGCTCACTGTAGAATACAAGAACTACAAAAAAGCCGGCAACATCATGCTGCCTTACGAGGTAACACGTAACCAGGGCGGACAGGAATTCACCATGGTGATCTCCGAGATCAAGATCAACGAAGCCATTCCGGAAACTGATTTTAAATAACCGGTAACCATACCATTAAAAAGGCCATCCTTTCCGGGTGGCTTTTTTATTTGAGTTTGAAAAACATGAAGCTTAGGTGATTGTAAAAAAACTTCGCATTGGTTCGTGTCTCACAAACCAACACAACAACAAAATCATCGGCATTTGAATCGAAAAAGATCTGTCCGCCTGTTTTGCCAACAGATCAACCTGATTATTTAACAAAAAAATAGGCACTATATTAGCTCAGTAAAAAATGAATTAATTTTATTTGTAATCAATAAACCAAATAAAGACATGGAAGCAAAACCGAAAATACTACTCTGCGAAGATGATACTAACCTTGGAATGGTATTGAAGAATTATCTTGAACTGAATGATTATGATGTAACCCTGGAGCGTGACGGCCGTCTTGGCCTCGCTGCGTTCCAGCGTGAAAAATTCGATATATGCCTACTCGACGTGATGATGCCCAACATGGATGGATTCACGGTTGCAGAAGAAATCAGGGATATAAACCCGGATATTCCGTTGTTTTTCCTGAGCGCCAAAACCATGAAGGATGATATCATCCAGGGATACAAACTCGGCGCCGATGATTATATCACAAAGCCGTTCGACAGTGAGGTATTGCTACACAAGATCAAAGCGATCCTGAAACGCAATGAAGAAATTCATCGTGAAGAAGTAAATGCAGAATTTGACCTGGGTAAGTACCATTTCAACCCACGCCTTCGGGAGCTTTCTGTGAACGGAAAAGTACAAACCCTTTCACCGAAAGAAAATGAGTTGCTGAAGATGCTGGCAGAATACAAAAATGACCTGCTGCCGAGGGAAGCCGCTTTAAAGAGGATCTGGGGAAGCGATACTTATTTCAATGGCCGCAGCATGGATGTGTATATTGCCAAACTCCGCAAATACCTGAAAGAAGATTCCAAACTGGAGATCGTGAATATTCACGGCAACGGGTTCAGGCTGGTAGAACAGGAGTAAGGAATTCAGCATATTGAACAAGGAATGATGAATGTTGAAGTTGGTAATTTTAGCATTCATCATTTTTTTATAAATACCGATGTAAACCGTACCAGGAGCCGCAAAGTTGATTGAACTTAAATAAGATCACATTACTTCAATAATCTTGTACCATGTTTTCACCTGTCAGCCAAAACAGAAGCTTTACCAATAAGCTTCTTTGGACAATTACCTACATAATCATCTCCCTTTCATTTGTATTTATAGCAAATGACAATAGCTTCCGGTTCCTGTTAAACAACAGAACTTTCTATACAGATATTCTCTTTTCGCTCACTGTAACGTTTGGGATAGGGTTTTACCTGGTTACTTTAAATTCAAAGCTGAACAGGTCCTTTCCATGGCGTAAAGAATTCAGAAAAAGATTATTTCGGCAATTGATTATGGGAATTGTATTCCCGCTGGCGGTTGCAATCGGCCTGGAAATGATCTACCTCCATTTTATAAATATTCCATTACAACAAAGTTCTATCCTGAATTTTGAGTTGCCTCTTTCATTTATCTTCCTGGTTTTAGTCAACCTGATTTCAATAGCCGGCTACCTGGTTCAGCATCCAATAAAAGAAGAGATCATAATTAACGAGCAGGTAATGGCTACCCAGCCCAGGTATATTCAATACCTTGCTGTTCAAAGAGGGTTTACAGAAGAAAAAATTGAAATTAATAACTGTGCTTTTATCAGAAGCTCCGATAAACTTTTATGGCTTCACACTTTTGAGGGGGAGAAATATCGCCTCTCCGGAACTTTGGAAGAATGGGAAGAGAAATTAAGGCCCTCAAATTTTTACAGGATAAACCGGCAATACCTCTCTTCATTTAAAGCAATTCAATCTGTTGAGTTAACAGAAACCCGGAAACTGAAAGTGAATTTCTCCATTCCTACGGATGATGTGTTTATTTCAAAACCCCGGGTTGCTGATTTTAGATCGTGGTGGAAACAATAAGGCCATTTCAGTCGTTTTTTTGCCCATTTCAGCATTAATTCAGGAACGAATTGAGTTTTTAGCGTTTTAGCGGAGTCATTTTTGCAAAACTTATTTACTAAATAATATCTGCAAGAATGAGAAAATGTCTGCTTCTGCTTTGTTTACTATCCTGCTGCCTGGGTTCAAAAGCACAACTTAGAACCTTCCCTATCAAAATTTCGGTGTTCAATGAGAGTACGGCCATTCCATTTACCCGTTTTTTTTCAACACCGGTGCACCCGGGCATACAAATAGGGACGGAATTTAACTACAAGCGGAAAAAATGTACCCGGCTGTTCCAAACGCTCAATATCTCCTACTTTTATCACAACCACCTTGAACAGGGAGCTGCCCTTCATACGGAACTTGGTTATGAACTTCGTATAAGAAAACAGTTTTCCGTTTCAGCACGCCTGGGAATCGGTTACATGCACACATTTAACACAGCAGAAGAATATACATTAGAAGATGGGCATTATGTAAAGAAAACTGACGAAGGGAATTCCAGAATCTGTCCTTCCTTATCATTTGATCTCGGCTATTATCTAAAAAAAGCCAATCCTAAAAGCCCTCAATTATTTATAAGCTATCAATCGTGGGCTGAATACCCTTATTCTTCAACCCTGATCCCGCTCATGCCACATGTTAGCCTGCATTTTGGAACAAAAATATTTTTAACTAAAACCACCAGAAAATGACCAGATATGCATTTGTACTTTTTTCACTCCTGCTGATTGCCGCCTGCAGAAAATCAGAACAACATAGCCCGGCATATTATGACTGTAATTTGAATTTTACAGACAGTAGCTTATCTAATCCACGGAATAGTGAATATCAATCTTTACTTAATGACATAACAAAAGACGGAGTGGTTGGCATAATGATGTCTGTTTATCAACCCCAGGCGGGTACCTGGCTTGGTGCCAGCGGAAGTGCAGATCTGCACAATAATATTGCTATGCAGGCTTGTAATATAACAAGGGTTGGGTCTACCGTAAAACTGTTTACAGCCACAACGATCTTAAAACTTAAGGAAGAAGGTAAACTAGGCCTGGATGACAGAATTGCCGATTACCTGCATGGAGACATGATCAACAAAATAGAAAATGCAGACAAAGCTACGATCAGGCAGCTTCTTCAACATTCCAGTGGAATCTACAACTACATACAGAATTTAAATTTCCAAACAGCCTCATTAAATGATCTTATCAAAGAATGGCATCCTGATGAATTGTTACGTTATGCATTCAACAAAAAAGCATATTTCAAACCGGGCGATGATGTAAGATATTCCAATACCGGCTACATCCTTCTGGGCCTGTTAATTGAAAAGATAGAAGGAAAACCCTTTTATAAAGTTTTTGAGGAAAAAATCTTCAACCCATTGGGATTAACAATGACAAGATTTGCAGCCGAAGATCATATTCCTGATGGGATAGCCAGGGGGTACATCGACCTCTATGGTAAATTCCAGGTCATTGAAAGTACCCAGTATAGCGGTTGGGATTATTATACCGCTGATGGCGGCTTGATT
>JAFDXA010000236.1 GCA_018268185.1 Bacteroidota bacterium | reverse complement strand
GGCTATTTTTTTGATACTTTTTTGGAGAAGCAAAAAAGTATAGTAAAAAGAGTAGAAGTCATCGATCAATGGCTCTTACTAAAAATTTAAATACCGCAATGCATTATTGTTTTACTTAAACAAAGTATATGAAAAACATTTTCAGTAACTGGAATTTCATGCGGGTACTCCGTTTGGCGCTTGGTATTTTTATAATAGCACAGGGAATAGTGGCACAGGATTGGATATTTATTATTGCAGGATCCATATTTTCATTGATGCCGTTATTCAACATGGGTTGCTGTGCAACAAACAGCTGTGGTGTTCAACAATACAGGAAAGCATCAAAAAACATATCAGACAGCAGTTATGAAGAAGTTCTTTAAAAACAATATACTTATAGTGGCAGGTATCATTGCAGGTACTGTGGCAGGTTATCTTTACTGGAAATACCAGGGATGCAGTTCCGGCACCTGTGCCATTACGTCGAAACCACTTAACAGCAGCCTTTACGGTGCTTTAATGGGTGGTTTGCTTTTTTCATTATTCACCAAACCGGGAAAAGAAAAAAAGATATGACATTCCAGGAAATGATAAATACAGACAAACCCGTACTGGTTGATTTTTTTGCCACCTGGTGCGGCCCTTGTAAAATGATGGCGCCCATACTAACAGAACTAAAGCAACGTGTTGGAGAAAACGCATCTATCATAAAAGTAGATGTTGACAAAAACCCGCAGGCGGCCGCCGCATATCAGATACAGGGTGTTCCTACGCTGGTTTTATTCAAAAAAGGAAAAGTGTTGTGGAGACAATCCGGTGTGGTTCCCGCCAGGGAGCTTGAGAAACTGATCGTGCAGAATAAATAAAATGTATATACAAACACAGTCAAAATAAAAGAGACACTTTCCGGTGTCTCTTTTATTTTAAAATTCATTTTCAATTATGGTTGCTGATCAAGTATCTTAACCTCTGTGCGCCTGTTCTGGGCACGACCATCTTCTGTTTTGTTGTCTGCAATCGGCTGGGTCATGCCATAACCTTTTGCGATCACACGCCCTGCATCAATGCCTTTGCTGATAAGGTAATCCCTTACTGTATTGGCTCTGTTGAGCGACAGTTTCATATTGCTTGCTTCACTGCCCACATTATCGGTATGCCCGCCGAGTTCAATTTTCTCATCGTCTTTCCTGTTAAGGTAAGCTACGAGTTCATCAAGTACTGCATAAGATTCAGGCTGCAATGTTGCTTTACCGGTTTCAAAATTACAATCCTCCAGTATGAATGTTTTGGACGGCTGAAACTGAATGTTCACTTTAAAAGGATTTTTGTAATAGGCATTTCCCTTTAAAGCCGGGATATCAAGTACGTTATAGCTTGTTGAATCTTTAAACCCGAGAATGAATATTTCATACTTGGCACCCGATGGCAGGCGAATGGAAAACTTACCGCTGTCGTTGGTAATGCCCTGGTATTCCCGCCCGTTCACATCACTTCTGAAAACGATGATCTCATTCGAACGCATATTATTCTTGAAATCAGATACTGTTACATCAATCGGGGCGTCCTTTGGGATCGCAGCGTTCTGCACAGGATTGGTTTGTGCAAACGTTGCAAAAGGCAAAGCAAAACAAAGAAAGAGGTTAACAATTTTTTGTTTCATGTTCATGATCTGGTTATTGGTGAGTGACTAAAATAAATATTAAGTTATTAAAAACATGCTAAATAATGCTACCACTGAAAATCAATTGGTTGATACCCCGTTGCCCCGATTATAATTTCTGCTGTAGCCGAACCACCATTTCTGCTTTCCAGCTTTTAAAATCTCCGCTGATGATATGCTTCCTCGCTTCCCCAACCAACCAGAGGTAAAATGCCAGGTTGTGTACACTCGCAATGGTAAGCGCCAGGTATTCCTTCGATTTTACCAGGTGCCTCACATAGGCCTTGCTGTAGTAATTGCTGATCTCGCAATCTATGCCATCATCCAGTGCTGAAAAATCGTGTTCCCATTTCTTATTGTCAATATTTACAATGCCTTTTGATGTGAACAGCATTGCATTCCTGCCATTCCGGGTCGGCATCACACAATCGAACATATCCACGCCCATTTCAATACACTCAAGAATATTCCATGGCGTGCCCACTCCCATCAGGTAACGGGGTTTGTTCAGGGGCAACTCATCACAACACAGGCTGCATATCTCGTACATTTTTTCGATCGGTTCTCCAACACTCAATCCGCCAATAGCATTGCCTGTTGCGTTTTTAGAGGCTATATATGCGCAGGAAGCTTTGCGCAGATCGTGATGAACCCCTCCCTGCACAATCGGGAAAAGATTCTGTGTATAGCCATACTTATCAGGCATGGAGTTGAACTGCTGAAAACAACGATCAAGCCAGCGATGTGTAAGTTCCATGGAAGTTTTTGCATATTGGTATTCGCTGCCTCCCGGCGGGCATTCATCAAATGCCATGATGATATCCCCTCCTATCACCCTTTGAATATCCATCACTTTTTCCGGCGTAAAAAGGTGCCGGCTGCCATCGATATGCGACTGGAATAAAACCCCCTCTTCGTTGATCTTCCTTGTTCCTGAAAGTGAAAAAACCTGGAAGCCGCCGCTATCGGTAAGAATCGGCCTGTTCCACCCATTGAATTTATGAAGGCCTCCTGCTTTTTCAAGCACTTCCAGTCCCGGCCTCAGGTAAAGGTGATAAGTATTTCCAAGGATGATCCGGGCATGCACATCATTCTTCAGTTGCTGTTGCGTAACCGCCTTCACACTTCCCACTGTGCCCACAGGCATAAAAATGGGAGTTGGAATTTCCCCGTGATCAGTAGTTATCTTTCCTGCCCTCGCCCTGGAGTTCTGATCTGAATGCTGTATTTCAAATTGTAAACTTGCCATAATAAATACCGGCCCTCACTGTTAGCGGAGGGCCGGGTAAAAATCTTATTTATTTAATTATTGCTTTCTTTTCCCGATGAGTACATCCAGTATCTGCTTTTGCTTTTCTATTTCGTTCTTCTGCTCTTTCTGGTCTTTTTCATTCTTATCGATCTGTTCTTCAAGTTTGCGTTTCTTCTTTTCAAGGTCGCGTCCTTCCTCTTCCAGGCTGTTTGCTTTCTTTTCAGCCGATTTTACTTCGTCCATCTGGGCTGCGATCTGTTGTTCCAGGTCATAAGCACTCACTATATCACGCAGGTTATTCAGAAAATCCTTTCCATTGTTTACAACCGTAGCATCTGTTCCTTCATCCACAAAAGCGTCGTAGCCTTTGGAGATCATCATGGTAACGGTGCTGTTGTCTTTATCACGACGGCTTTTCTTCTCCACCATAAAATAAATATCATAGGAATCGGGGCCAAGTGAAGACATTCTTACGCCTTTATAAACGGTAAAATCTTTGGCGCTGCTTCCTTTGTAACCCATCTTTTTAAAGGTTTCTTCGATGGCATTTTCAATGGTTTTGGCAGCAAATGGCACTTCATTTACAAGAGCAGGGCGGGAAATTTTCTGGTATTCAACCCTTGATGACTGGGTTTGAGCTATGGAAGCCATATAAAAACCCAATGCCAGTAATGATACGGTAAGTTTTTTCATTGTTGATCAGTTTTCGGCAAAGGTATCATTATTGAAAATATCTGAAGCCATCGGGGGAAAGATTCTCAAAACAGGTAAAAGCAGATGACTTATTTTTGTGGCCATGCGTTTACCGGAATTTCTGCAGCTGCACTGGCAGTTGATCTTGTTTATTGTTTTTTGTTCAATTGCTTTCATCCAGCTTTTTTATTATCTCTTTTTTTTCAGCAGGCTTTCGTTTTACAGGGAAAGACCAAAAGCAACTTCACGCACCAATGCCGTAAGCGTGATCGTATGCGCCAGGGACGAAGCTGAAAACCTTGCCAACAACCTACCCGGTTGCCTGGTGCAGGATTATTCCACCACACACGAAGTGATTGTTGTAAATGACAATTCTTTCGATGACAGCAAATACCTGCTCGAAGAATTGAGAAAGACATTTCGCCAGCTGCATGTAGTTGAACTTACCCAGGAAGCCAAAATGATACCCGGCAAGAAATTCCCGCTCAGCATTGGTATCAAAACAGCCAAATACGAGATCGTTTTGTTAACCGATGCAGATTGTATCCCGGCCAGTGAGCACTGGATCAGCAGGATGCAGGAAGCTTATGATGATGATACCGAGATCGTATTGGGTTATGGCGCTTTTCACAAGAAGAGCAATTTTCTCAATAAGCTCATCCGCTGGGAAACCTTTCATTCGGCCATGCAATACCTGAGTTATGCATTGGCCGGTATTCCTTACATGGGTGTTGGAAGGAATCTCAGTTATAAAAAGGCTGTGTTTTACAGGCACAAGGGATTTTCAGCACACAACCATGTACCGGGTGGTGATGATGACCTGTTCATAAATATGGCAGCGAAAAAACGCAATACCAGGATCTGTATCCACAAGGAGAGTTTTACCCTCAGCAAAGCTGCGGGCACCTGGAAACAATGGCTTACCCAAAAAAGAAGACATTATACAACCAGCAAATTTTATAAAGCAGGTCACAAGTTTTTACTGGGCCTTTACGCTTTCAGCCATTTTCTTTTTTATCCTTTACTGATAGCCAGCTCCATTTTTTATAACTGGCAATATGCATTGGCTGTATTCGGATTCAGGTTGCTGGTGCAGGGGATTGTTTATTACAAGGCGATGAGTAAACTGGATGAGAAGGATCTTTTCCCGCTTTACATTTTCTTCGACATCTGGATGTTCTTTTATTATATCATCTTTGCCCCGGCACTCATTATCAAACCAAAACCTACCTGGAAATAATCACATGAACGTGCTGGAAAAATATTTCACAGACTTCACTGCCGAACAGCAAAAACAGTTTGATGCCTTGCAGGGTTTGTACAAGGAATGGAATGAAAAAATAAATGTGATCAGCAGGAAAGACATAGATAATTTCTACCTGCACCATGTTCTTCACTCACTGGCCATAGCCGCACAATTTGAACTGGAAGATGGGATGCAGGTAATGGACCTAGGAACAGGCGGTGGATTCCCGGGAGTTCCACTGGCGATATTCTTCCCGAAAGTTTCTTTTCACCTCGTTGACAGTATCAACAAGAAACTAAAAGTGATCGAAGGCGTATCACAATCAATCGGTTTAAAAAATATAACCACCCAGCATACCCGGGTTGAAGACATCAAGGCGAGGCAGTTCGATGTGGTGGTTTCGAGGGCTGTGGCGCCACTGAAAGACCTATGGCACTGGAGCAAACCCCTGCTGCGGAAAAATAAGAACAACAACGAGGCGCCTAATGGACTGATATGCCTTAAAGGAGGCGACCTTACCCTTGAAATCTCAGAAAGCGGGTGCAAACCCTTTGTGTGGGAGATCGGCAAGATATTCAATGAAGATTTTTTTAAGGAGAAGTACATGCTTTACCAGCCATTAAAGAAATAGCCCCGGCTCATACTACCTGTTTAGGGTATTTTTTTACCGGAGAATTTAAACCAGATTTGTTTCATGAACATTACTGTTGGGATCGTTGAAGACAATCATGATATCCGCAATGCGTTGGAGCAGATCATTGAATCTGCTGATGACTGCACATTGGTTTGTTCGTGTGTGAACGGTGAAGATGCACTGGTGCAGCTACCCATCCACAATCCCAAGGTTGTGCTGATGGACATTACATTGGGAGGCATCAATGGAATTGAAGTGGTAAGGGAACTGAAAACCACCTGCCCCGAAATGCTGTTCATGATGTGTACAATTTATGAAGAGGATGAAAAGATATTTGAAGCCCTGAGTGCCGGCGCCAGCGGCTATATCATCAAGAAAACTACGCCGCCTAAAATGCTGGACGCTATCCGGGAATTGTATGAAGGCGGAGCTCCTATGAGCAGCCAGATAGCCCGTAAGGTTGTTTCTGTGTTCCAGGCAAAACCTTCTGCTGCCGGTGGAACCAACAGCCTTGATGCCCTTACAAAACGTGAAAAGGAAATACTTGAGATGCTTTCCAAAGGCCTTGTTTATAAAGAGATCTCAGATCAGCTGAGCATCAGTTCTGAAACTGTTCGCAAGCATGTGTACAATGTGTATGC
>JAFDXA010000235.1 GCA_018268185.1 Bacteroidota bacterium | reverse complement strand
GAAACCTTACTCCATCCTTGCTCAGCAAATCAAGTATAAACTGATAGATCTGTTCTGTTAATCCCTGTCCCCCGTGTTCAGCCACTACGCCGGTACCGGCATTATAGGCATGCTGAACCCCTCCCCGGTTTTCGATACCGGTAAGAATGAAGCCTGCAGGAATTTCATCGATATATGCTATGGCTGAATAACCGGGTATGATATTCTCTGCCCTGAACTTGTCTGCCAAAGTTTGTTCATTGAAGCGGATGGGTATGAAATAACCTTCAAAAGCTTTGTTGAACAGGCTTACGATAAGTTCTAAGCCGAGGCCCGACATTGTTTTTATTTCAACCATCATTGTTCTTATTTCCCGGTGTTTGATGTTAACAGATACTGATCAAAATAATGGATCACCTGCGGCATAAAGTACCGGAAGTTTTTGTAATTATTTATCCTGCCATAATAGCCATTCAGTAGCAATACCAGCCCTCTCATCCATGGAAACCCTGCTTTTTCCTGGCTGCTGATCTCTGTGTCCATCGTTGTTTTGATGCCAGGATTGTGGATCATATAAACAATGGAAACCGCTCTTACCAGGGATTCATAAAGGTAATAACGGTTATTGTTGTAGAATGACTGGCTTACCTTTTTCCAAACCAGCGAATCGGACAGCATCCTGGAAGCAGATCCATTTAATTCTTTCATGTTGTCTTCTACCAGTTGATTCACATAAACATGGATGTATTCATGCAGGTTGCCCCGCTGCAGCCAATTGTTATTGCAATCTGAAGGAATACCTTTCGCATTGAAATCACTGCAGCCGAAAATAGTGTGCGTATATCTCCTGTTGCCTTTAAAATTCACCCTGATATAATCGCCATTGCCAAACCCCTGCAGGCTCAATACCGGGAAATAGGTTTCTGATGGCTCTATATTAAAAAAGGCATCGATCCAGTTCCTGTTTACAGGTTGAGGTGATTCTGCAAACTTTGATTCAACTGCTTTGTAATAGCTTTCCTGTTCTTTAAAAAAATGTTCAGCGCCAGTTTCTTTGTAAAAACTCCTTAGCATGCTGATAAACCCTGGAAAGAGTAATGTTCTGTCGTCCCAGCCATCAATTCCTGTTGTATCGCCAAATGGAACAAGTGGTTCAAACAATGGCGCAGGGCTGATATGCATGGCAACAGAAGGCAATTCCCAGGTGCTGATGTCGATTCCTTTGTTGAAGAAACTATCAGACAAATTGGCCAGGTACGGAATGAACGGATGCTGCTTGTACGGGGCAAAATGCCTGTTGATAGCTTCGTTGTATAGAAGATTTGCTGAATCCAAAGCAGGTTTGCTTGTTGCCAATTTGTAAGCGATGCAAAGAATTTCCATTCGCTCATCAACCTTTGGCAATAGTTTATCTTTTGCAGGTTGAGCTATAAGAGTGCCTGTGCCGAAAACAAATACGGCAATTAATATTAGAGAACGAAGCATGTTATATTATTTTCTGGTTAGAATCTCCCGAATCACAGGATCGTAATTCAGCAAGAATTTTTTTTCCGACAGCTCACCGGGATAGTTGAACCGGTCGATCGCCTCCTGCATTGTTTTTGGCACTTCAATTTCCAATCGGTTATGCAGTATGTCATCCAATTTAACCACATTGGTTGCATCTATAGAAGGTGCTATCCTGTATTTCAGTTTTGTGTTTGGAAGCACGAACTGTATGGGTGAAAGCCCCATGCCCAGGAAATAATCACTCGGCCTTCCGATGCTTACCAGGTTATCTTCCATACTGGCATTTACAATAGTAAGTGAACTGGAAGCCGCTGAATAATTGTCTTCATAGATCACATATATTTTACCCGTGAACTTGATGGAAGTTGCTGAAACCGGAAGTGAATCAGTATTTTCCACGATCACATTGAAGCCATAGTTGCGCAATACAGGATTTGTTTCGGGGCGAACAGGCTTTTGGGGCATCCCATGATCGGCCAGGATCCGTTTGTTTATGCTGCCGGAATCCCTGTTGTCAAGTTTGAGCTGAAAACGGATATTGCCTGGAATCAGTTCACTGAACATTGACATCCATACGGTATCTTCTCCTCCCGGGTTTCCCCGGAAATCAAGTATTACTTTTTTTATATCCACTGCCTTATCCCGGTAACTTCTGATACCTTCAGAAAAGAACTTGATCTTATTGGCATCCATCGCGGGAACCCTGATATATAATATCTGCTCAGGTTGCCAGAATGCTATACGGGCTGTATCAGATTTATTTGTGCTTTTGGAAGGAAGAAATTGCGTAAAGTTTTTTGCAGAAAATGAATACTTTCTTTGCTTTCCATCCTGCTCAACCACAAAACGCAGGCTATCCATGAAGATGCTGTTGTCGTCTTTAAAGAAACCTGTGAAGTAAAAATTTTTATTAACCCCATCATAGGCATACCCATAACGGCTTCCCAGGTTCCTCTTTACATATTCATTTACAGGGATGCCATGTATGTGGGTGATCACTGCCCACATCGGTATCGTATCTTTCCCGCAAGCAACCGGGTTGCTGATTCTGTATTTACCATCAACATATACATTGCCGAGTGAAAATTTAAAGGCAGACCTCACCCGGTTATATTCATTGAGCATGGTGTTTGACCAATCTTCACCACCTAAGATACTGGTGTGCATGTCGAGTGTAAGGTTAAATACCCTGCGCAACAACAGGAAATAGGAAAAGTCGGAGCTGATGGTATCAATACACTTTCTCTGCGTATTCAATGCAGCCAGGGCATCGTAATTCCAAAGATCCTTCTTAATATATAGGTGCGGAGAGTTATGCCTGATCGAGGAAACAAGCGAATCAAAGTCGGCATACATTTCCTGTTTGGATAAGCTGAGTTTTGATTGACTCTTTCCGCCTGAACTAACTAAAGTCAACAGGTTGACAAATAAGAATAACTTTTTCATTGGCTGAATACTTTCATTTAAAGGTAAGTTTTCAGTAAGGATTACATGATTATTAAAAGTTATAATTTAAAGGTTCTGTTATTTCCCTTTCAGACTATCCTGTAATAGCTGTTCATAGTTCCTGATAGCATTCATGGCATTGGCATCGGTTTTAAACTTTTCTTTTAGGATTGGAAATATTTCGGTTCCTTTTTCATAACCCAGTGTTACAATCTGTTGAGTGCAGAAAAAAATATCATTAACATCATTATCCTGAATTGCCTGTTTAAATTGCTTTAATAAAACCGGGTACCCTACTTCTGCACCGCCTAATTCCGACAAGGTGATTGTTGCGGCCAGCCGATGATCCCATACAGGTGTGGCCAATGTCCAGTGCGGGGATCTGGAATCTGTTATATAACGCAAAGCCGTATTTATGCCACGTTTGTCGCCCAGTTCTTTCAATCCATTGAGTGCACTGATCAGGCTTTGGTTTTTCCAGGATGGTTTTTTGACCAATGCGATTAAAGCATCAAAAGCCAGTGGATCTTTTGTTTTACCGAGCGCTATGGCAGCAGCATTGATCACCCGGTCACTGCTGTCTTTCAACGCTGCCAGGTATATGCCGGTATATTTCTTATTGCCAGTGGAGCCGAGCACTCCTATAGCATTGCCCTTTAGCCAGGCATTTTCTTTGTTAATGATCGACAGTACTGTTTGCAAGGTGGCGCTGTCATTTTGTACAGACCACTTTTCATTACCGGCAACATTGGTAACCGACTGTAACTGGGTTAACACATTAGCACGAAAGCGCCAGTAGCTATTGCTGTTGATAACATTCCTCAATGCAGCAATGATCGTTTTCCTGGTAACTTCATTGGTACTGCTGTCCTTTGCAATGTTTGACAGTTTCAGTAAGGCATCTTTTCTTGCCAGTATATCATCATTGTGCAAAAATGCATACAGCAATTCTTCCGTATTTCTTGAGAAAGAAATCTCCTTGATCCAGTTGCTTTCATGATCAACACTAACAAGCCGGGGTTCGGCTGCCAATTTAAAAGTGAATGTATTTTCAGCTTTGGCTTCAAGCCATACAGTTTCTATGCGGTCATCAAGCTTAATATTCATAGAACCACAGAAAAAGGCAGCAGAAGGGAATTTACTGCTACTATCGGGAACCTGAACCTGCTTCAGTGTTAATTGAAATTCTTTTTTTGCAGCATCATAATGTTTTGATACTTCAAATACCGGATGCCCCATCCGATAAACCCATTGGTCAAAGAACCACTGGTAGCTTTTCTTTGATACGGCTTCCACCGAAGCCTGCCATTCTCTAGTAGTTACTGCCTTGCCTCCATAGTTTGTAAGATAATAGCGGATGGCTTTCCACCAGTTTTCTTCTCCCAGTTCTTTTCTAAGCATGTGCAAAACCAGGGTTCCCCTGCTCACCGCATAATTATCTCCCACAAAAGCAGCCGTATCTTCGATCTTTTCCTGTACTACCGGGTGCCGGATACCGGAATTCCAATCACCGAGATAAGTTCCCTGGTCGAATGACAGGAGGTAGAGTAAGAATTCATCTTTGCCATTTTTCTGTTCATTGTAAAGATGACTGAAATAATGGGCAAAGGATTTATTCAGCCACACATCATTCCAGCGGGCACAATAAACATAATTCCCGAACCACTGGGTTGCCAGCGCTTCTGCTTCTGTGATATCCCATAAGTAATAGAAATCTGCATGGGTACGATCGTCATCAATCATATTTTCTGTGATGGTAGAAACCATGTGGTTCCCCAGATGCGCCGGGTAGTCCTGCACAAATACCTGGCTATATGAATGGTGAGGGTAATTAAGACCGGTTGCGGTTGAAAAATACCGGCACATGTCAGCCAGCCGAACAGTACTGGCTTTTACAGCCTCGTATTCGTCGGGATAACCAAAACTGTTCAATGCAGTTCCCTGGTAATCCTGCCGGTAATTTTTGTATTCACCGGCAATGAAAGATGTAAGATGATTGGGATAAGGCTTTGATGCCCGCCAGTAAAAACTATGCGTTCCATCGTTGTTCTCAATTGTTTTTTCAAGAACTCCATTTGATATTACATAGATATCCTTTGCTGTGGTCATGATCAATTCCGTAGTTCTTAGTCCGGGTAACGCCTCTATGCACGGGAACCAATAAGAATTACCAACTGGTTCCCCATGTGCCCATGCCTGTTTTCTTTTGTTCGGCTCTGTATGTGTAGGCTGGAAGAAACGTATACCTTTTCCTGTGCTGCCCCAGATATTATTTGGATCGGATTCATTCACCCAATTGCTGTTGTAGCTGATCATAATCCTCGCTGTATCACCAGGCTGATATAGTTTGTTAAGTTTCACAAGCAGGTTACGGGAACTGAGACTGCTGTTATAGTTGAAATTGAGTTTTCTTTTTTCAGAAGACATTATTTCATGAATAGTAAGATCGGCAGCATCAAGTAAAACTTCATCGGTGGGCTGTGAAATAGTAAATAGAATCTCTGCAGTTCCAGATACATTCCTTCTTTCCCAGTTGAGTGTGAGGTTTAATTTGATGTGATTGATATTTATTGCAGGGGAATCAGTTGCCCCAACTTTTTCCGCTGCTGCTGTTTGGGCAAAAACCTGGCTCATGCCTGTAATTGCAAGCATGGCGATAGTCAGAAATGCGCTGATCATTTTAAGTTGTTTTTAGTATCCTGTATTCCATGTAATCGGCAACATCGTTTGCAGTTTCGGGGCCGAATAATTTATCCAGTATGTGAAAAGAAAGATCGATCCCGGCAGATATGCCACCGGAAGTATATAGTTTTTCATTTGTTTGCGTAAAACGTTCTTCGGTCATAGGTATAGCCAACGGCGCTATGGATTGAACATGCTCATAAACCTGGTGATGGGTGCAAAAAGGTTTTCCATCCAGCAGCCCGAGCTTAGCAAACAACCTGGCAGCAGAACAAACTGAAATCACCACTGAAGCCTGCTCATAGGTTTGTTGAAGCCATGCAAGTGTTGCGAACTCTTCCAGCAATTGCCGGGTTCCCTGTCCGCCCGCAACAACCAGTAGCTCAACAGGCGGATGATCATGAATGGTATGATCTGGCTGTACTTTAAGTCCGTTCACTGACCTGATCACCCCCTGCCTGTTGCCGATGGTAAAAACATTCAGTTCTTTACCGGCGATCTGCCCTGTTACAGAAAATACTTCGAAAGGTCCGGCGAAGTCGAGCACTTCCGCATCATCAAAAACAAAGATTCCAATATTCACTTTTAACTATTTTATGCCTGTTTCAAAAGTCTTGCTACCTGTCGTTCACTTTTCAATCCGCATAGTTCAGCCATTTGCCTGCGACTGATTTCCGGGTTTGCTTTTATGCTTTCAAGAAGGTCGCGCCGTATGATGGTAATGTATTCGTGTACCGTTATGCCAGTTTCTTTTTTAAAAATTCTGGAAAGACTCCTCAAACTCATACAGGCGATATCAGAAAGGTCCAGCAGGTTGATGTTGCCGGCCAGGTTCTCCTGGATATGATCCTGCACTTTGTGAACACCGGAATGGATATGATTCCTGTATTTCATAAAAACGCTTTGCTGGGATTCATTTCCATTTCTCCTGCGGTATATGACCAGTTCGCGGGCCACTTTAAAAGCAGTATTTGCATCCCTGGTTTTTTCAACAATGTGCAGGGCAAGGTCTATCCCGGCAGTAACACCGGCGCTGGTAAGTACCCTGTTGTCTTCCGTAAAAAGGATGTCCTGCTGCACTTTGGCCGCCGGGAATAACTCTTTTAAGGAATGGGTATATTTCCAGTGAGTGGTACATCTTATGCCATCCAACAGGCCGGTTCTGGCCAGGAAAAATGCCCCGGTACAGATCGAACAGATGAAGGCACCGGCAGCATGTGCTTCTTTCAGCCAGCGGCCTACTTCTTTCTCACCGGGGATGGTTTTACCTGTCAGCATTTTCATATCAGCACCGGGAATAATGATATAATCCCCCCGGCCGGCTATTACATCCCGAAAATCCTTTGTATTGGAAAACTCAAGCCCGGAGCTTGTTATAACAGGTGATTTCCAGGAACAATATTCCATGGTTATCCCGGTTTCGTGATCCGTGGCTTCCAGGAATACCTGGTCGGGGCCTGCGAGGTCAAGCAGGTGTGTTTTAGGTAAGATGAAAAAGATTATTCTTGGCCCTTTCATGTTCAACTCAGGTTTATAAAACAAAGCTAAGTTTTATAAACACCAAACAGCAGCCAATAAAAAGACAAATCAGGCCATTGAAATATCAACAGATGCCTATTGAAGCTGAATAGATATATCCGGATTTTAGGAATGAGTGTTATGAAG
>JAFDXA010000234.1 GCA_018268185.1 Bacteroidota bacterium | reverse complement strand
GTACTCCACAATACGTGCCGCCAGTGTACGAGCGGTCTTGGCTACGGAACGTCCAGATGTCCTGGACAGATCAGGCAATACATCTTCGAATTGCATGATCGAATCTCCGATTAAATGCGGACCGCAACGTGGCCAGCACAATCTCTGTCAGCCATAAAAAGCCTAAGCCTCTTTACCATACACCATCAGCACAATTATGACCAGTATCGAGAGTGCATACTCAATTTACGCTTGAGTTGTTGCGGCAGCCTGCCTTCAATTCCACCGAGTTTATATCCCGCATATTTGGCAATCGTCCTTACAAAGGCCGAAGGAAGCAACCAAATTGCGTGTTTAAACAAAAATTTAGCTTCAGACAAGACAAAGCGTATACCTTCTCCCTCCGCATCACCGAACAATTCACGCAACCAAGGCTCTCTGGAGTGAAAAACACCAATATCAAAATAGCGCTTCAAATCCTCGCGCACACTGTAATCGTGCGAATGAAAAACACTGGCCTCTGCACAATAGGCTATTTTCCAGCCAGCAAGAATCATTTTTGCAGCAACATATGTATCTTCATTCATGATGGTATTTGTCGGAAAACCACCAATACTCTTCAAGACCGACACCCTGTACGCCGCAAATGAATTTGAAATAAATGCGGTTTTTATACCCATTTCAGGAATATCCTCGCTCCCTTTAAGGCAACTTTGCGGAGGATAATTGAATAAACGAGCATGTGCCCCGATGCAACCAGCATCTTTATGCGGCAGTTGTCTTCCGTAGACAGCACCTACCTGCTCATTGGCGAAACAAGATAACAAATTTTTCAGAGCGTCTTCGTGAGAAAAAATGGCATCCTGAGTACAAAAAACGACAAACTCCGCATTGCCTGACAATTCAACGCCAAACTGCCTTGTCCCCCCATGATTGAATTCATTCTTGTCGATACTTACCACTTTGCAACCCGCAGCAATAGTAAAATCAATGAAGTCGATTCCAGACCCAGAATCAATAATCAAGCAATCAACATCAAGCTTACAAGTCTGCTTATTATAAGCAGCCAACCATTCCGACCATCGGCAATCTGGATTTAATGTTGGCACAATCAAGACGGCGGACAAGGACTGCTCCACAGCAAACATCTTCGACACACCCCAGTTGAATTATCAAAACCTGCAACATTCAATCATAGAATTTCAGAAAATCTTATAATTATCCGAATCAACCCTCCTGAAAACGGAAAATTTGATATCATCACTTATATTTGAAATCAGTGCTTGCACACCACCAACCAACCCACAATAATTTGCTTAATATTTTTTTACAAACAAAAATCTTATCAGCACCAACTGAAATATTACATTCAAGTTAACAAAATCATTACTGAAAACCATCGACGAAATACAATAATTAAGAACAACACAACTCATAAAACCTTGTACGCCATATTTAGTTTTCCATAATCGCCCTGAAAATACACCCAAAACAAAACAAAACAAAATCACACCATAAATTGCGAAATCGGTATATATGCCAGAGAACCCTGTCGAAACATTGAATGCATCACTGACAAGCCATTCTTGTGAAAAATTTCCTCCTTTCTCTAAATTTTCGCCGAGCAAATGAACACGTATCACCGTTGGAAACAATTGCATCAAAAAATTTGGGACCCATGCATAATGAACATTGGTTTCATAAACCAAATTAAGCAAATTCGCCAATGGCGTAACCATGTAAAGATAAATCCAAATAAACCCACTCGGAAGATAATCAGGGTATTTATAATTCAAACTCGCAAATGACAGAATCGTATCACGATCCAAACGGACATCGCCAATCATTCCAAATACAATAATTATCAACAGTATCCAGATAAGATATTTATATATATTGCGCATTCCAAACAATAGCAATTCAATCATCAGCATTTGAACAGCCAACACCACAATCATCTTTCTTGTGACAAGCAAGGCAAAAACGCTGAAAATAAACAGGATTTTTATTAAATTCTTTTTTTCTTTCGTGAAAGAATAAAGCAAGTAATATGATGTGCCGAGAATTGCACCCAACGCCATAACAAACCCATGCAAGCTAGAAATACCAAAATCAAAATGTTGTATATCTGCCCCCCTCAACATTGAAATTAGTGGAATATACCCTTCAAATACAAACTCGAAAACCAACAAAATCAAGAAGACCTTGAATACAGCGTCAATTCTGACAACTGAAGAAAAAACATCGCGTATATCAAAGCATATATTATGTACAGGCTTGGTTTCATCAAGCAAAAACATCACAACCCCATAACCTGAAAAAAATGGAATAATAATACCTGCAACAATCATCAACACCCTATCCAACTTATAATATGTGTATCCAGTAATGTCTAAGTTATATAAAACAAACACCATCAACCATACAAAACAATGAACGTACAGTGGATTACCGGCAGATTTACATCTGAACAGCATATGCATTTCTCGACGTTCCAACACCAGAAGTTATTCGAGAATATGATCAATATTCCTGCAAATCAGGAAATATTTTAAGCGAAGATAAACAAGCTTCGCACGAATACATAACCTGAACAACCCTATTCCTTTTGCATTCTCAAGCACATTAATTGCCCCTTCAATCATTTTAATCCTGTTTTCAGTTAATCCTCCTGCACTTCCAGGAGACCTGCCCATATAGACACATGGATAATTAACAAACAACAATTTAGTCTTCTCAGAAATCTTTAAAAAAAAATCCAAATCCTCGTGAAAACTAAGACCTGCTTTAAATCCATCCATAATGCAAGCCTTCGAAATTACGCATGCCGACACATGAAGAAAAAAGATTAATGCCAGCAAAGCTCGGGGCACAAAAAAAACAGCCCCATCAATTAACAACTTGAAAAACCAGTGTTTACCCACAATCCACACAAATGAATGCACAACAATATTTGCTCTATATTTCTCAACCAAACTCATTACAAATTCAAGCTTATGTGGAATCCAGTAATCATCAGAATCGCAGAATGCTATGAATTGGCCAGTAGCATACTTGATTGCCATATTCCTACTTGCAGAAACACCGTTCGAAATATTGTTTTCCAGAACATCGACAATAAT
>JAFDXA010000233.1 GCA_018268185.1 Bacteroidota bacterium | reverse complement strand
TCATCAAGATTCACGGGTTGTTTTATTTCATTGAGGAACCATGTTTCGGGAACATAGGGATTCTGAATGAATGGCAGCGTGAATTTACTGATGCGGTAGAACCAGTTTGGATGAGGCACCCACTCCACATCGTAAGGTTTGGAAAGATCAATGACATCCTGCAGGCCTTCCTGCTGCTGCAGGTCATCAAATATCAACCTGTTGTAGATCCTTTTTACGATCCGTTTCTGCCCGTTGTCTTCATAATATAAAGTGCGGCCATCGGCTTTCAGCCTGGTAAGACAAACTGTTTTTATGCCCAGCAATGCTTCGGTGCAATAAAAATCAATCCTTGTCTTTTGCTTTTCAGGAAAAATTTCCAGCAGTATCACATCTGCCGGGTCATGTTTACCAACAATGATATCTTTCAAAGCAGCTACATAAGAGTCGCGATCATAACCATTAAGGTAAGATGAATAATTGGAAGGCAGGTTTGCATACTTTGCCGTAATAGCGCTGTGGTAAGATTGGAATGCAAAGAGTGTAGGGAATCCCTGCATTTCTATCAACTGGGGTTCAAGTTCGCCCTGTTCGTTTTTGCAAATGCCGAAATCGAAAACCACGAACTGCGGGTGAGCATCTTCTCCCGGAACTATAAGATTGGAAGGGATGCTTCTTTCCGTAAGTTCCTTGAAATTAGGGGCTGTGATCACATCAATAATATCTTCACAGGCAGAGAGCATTTTGTTTTTAAATGTCTTCCCGATGAATACCGGTGTTTCTGCATTCCTGAAATCAAGCGCTCCCGGGCGAAGTGCTTCGATCTCGTTCATGTATGCTTTATACTTTTCCTCTGTAAAATCTTTGTTGAACTGACTGCGAAGTGATTTTTCCATTTGCCTTTGATTTAAAACTGAAGATCATAAAATTACCAAATCGGGTTGAAGTTAATTTGAAAATGTGAGAATCTGGGAATGTGAGAATTTGGAAATTTGAAAATTTGAAAATGTGAAAATGTGGAAATCACTGTTGTCCGGGGAAATTTCTTCTCTCTTCGGCCTCATAAAAAAGGCGTTAAGAAAATTGGATTGAAAGGCGTTAAAAAGGAAAACAGTTGTTCTGCTGTTGGGTATTATTATTTGCCGGTAAGTCGCACCAATGCCCGGTTTTATTCTCAAGATGGAACTTGTTTTTCTTTAGCCTGTAAATACAATTTTTAGCCTTTTTTATGCAGCCTTGATTTTTTGCTCCACTTTTTTATCAAGAAAAAATGTGGAATACAAGCAAGCCCTCCCTGAAAGCTCTTTCTTGAAATAGAGACTCAGTAATCATTCAAACAGAATCTGATTATTTTAACCGGACAACAGTGATGTGGAGATTGGGAAATAGTTTTTCTGTTTTCGGATGAATAAGTTGTACTTAACTTCTTCATTCAATATTCCTTGTTCCTTATTCGATATTCACATCAGCTGTTCCAGGATCGGGCTGCAATGGCGGAGATCATTTCAAGATATTTCGCATCTGTTTCATCGAAGTGATTCAGCAATTCACTGTCAACATCCAGGATAGCGATCACTTCATTCGCTTTGAATACAGGAACAACGATCTCTGATTTTGATAAACTGCTGCAGGCAATATGCCCCGGGAATTTTTCTACGTCTGGCACAACCAGCGTTTTGGCCTCAGCCCAACTGGTACCGCAAACACCCCTTCCCCTTTTTATCCTGGTACAGGCAACAGGCCCCTGGAATGGTCCCAACACAAGCTCACCCGATTTTACAATGTAAAAACCAACCCAGAGCCAACGGAATTGTTCTTTTAATGCAGCGGTTATATTGGCGAGGTTTGCCACCAGGTCTGGCTCGCCTTCCAGCAAGGCGTTTATTTGTGGAATGAGCGCCTCGTATTGTTCTGCTTTTGTTCCACTGGTGATTGATAGGTCTTCTGCCATGATGCAAAGTTAAGCCACGGGTGTAAACAACATTTACCAGTCGCTTCCGAATGCAGGAAAATGTTTAATAAAAATGCCGTCAACAATTGACGGCATTCTCTTTCCGGCTTATTCATTAAATCAGTTTTCTGTTACCAGTATTTTTCCGGGAATAACTTTGTTCTCATAAATAATGCGGTAGGTATAAGTACCGGCATTGTGAAGTTTTAAGTGAATGAGATTTATTCCGGCGTTTACGAATGTTTCGGATTGAATGGTTTTTCCTGTTATATCATATAAAATGAAAGTTGCTTTACTGGGGGGCCCGCCTGAGATCACTATTTTAAGATCGCCATTTATGCTAACCGGGTTGGGCTCTGTAAGAACAATAAAATCAGATTCTATCATTACCTTCTGAACAGGGGAATATTTTACCTGTCCATCCTGGCCAATGGTTTTAAGCCGGTAATAGTTGATGCCCTTGAATGGTGATGCATCAATCGTATTTCCATCAAATGACTGCTGCGAAGTACTGTTGTTGAAATATGATTTGCGGTATATAGAATTAAAAACGGAGCCATCCGTTGATCTTTCAACTTCTGCAACAATATTCCTGTCGTTGCTTTCAAAATTCCAGGTAAGTGAAACATTATTTTTATTCACAAGAGCCGCATGCAGTTCTATGTTCTGAACCGGGATCACAAAACTGTTCAATGAAACATTATTAGCGGAAGAATAGTTTACAACTGAACTGTTGTTGGATGTTGTTGCGATGCCTGCCAGGAATGTTGTTCCGAACGGAACCGTTACCTGCCCTACCTGGGTCCAGGTATTTCCATCAGGAGAAATATATGCTGTGATCACATTGCTGCTGTTTTTATTCAGCTTAAGCCAGTAAGGATATGCATCGGTGGGTGCGGGAGATGTTGTGGTTACTGTAGCCACATCCCCGGCATTAACGCGGTATTGGAATACAGCTCCCGAATGGCCCGTTAAGGCAACCAGTACATAAGGCGCATTGGCATTGGCAGAAGCACGCAGCATGATTCCTGTTTTGGATAAACCGTTTGCAGGATCGGTTTCTGCAACACTGTATATTTTGGCGATGATATCACTGTTGCCCGAAACTGTTGCTCTCGTAAAATTAAATTGATCGGTGCTGGTGGCATTCAACCCTGTACCGGCTCCTTTTACATTGAATGAAAGTTTGCTGTTATCAAAAAAGCCGCTTCCTGCAACGGCAGGTGAACCGATATCAACACTGCTCCAACCAGTTGGTAAGGCATTGGTTGCCTGGTTGTAAAAACCCGCCTTCCAGATACCGCTTCCCCAGGTTGAAAAACTAACATGTGAGTTGGATGAACCTGTTCCCTTGTACAGGTTGGCTCCATTGATGATACCGGCATAGCTGGCGGAACTGTTCTGTGGTAATGCGGTGGTGTTCGGACTAACAACAGACCATGAGCTCATGGTTAGATCGCGGTAATAAACACCGAGCGTAGTAATCAGGTAAACACTTTCAATGCTGCTGTACGGGTCTATGAATATTTTTTCAAAATTGATGGCAGGCAAGCCGGTGGCGGTATAGTTTGTCCAGGTTGCCCCAGCATTGGTACTCCTGTACACAGCGCCATTGGCTGTTGCATACAGTACATTCGGGTTGAGTGTGGATACTGTCAGCGATCCTTCCACACTTGTTGAAGCCCCTCCCGGTAAAGGAATAGCAGAAAAAACAGGAGAAGCTTCTGTAGCATTCACCGATTTGTATACTGTAGCATTGTTCCCTAAAGCATACAATACATTATTGTCAACAGGAGATATTTTTACATCACGTATGGTTACAGAAAAAGTGGAGATCTGCGTCCATGCAACGCTGGATGTATTGGTAGCGATATTGTAACTGTTCACGTTTGAACTCCTGTACACATTGGTACCCCAGCCATAAGCGATGGCGGGGTTAAGCGGACTGATAAAAAAACTCTGCCGGCTGTTGGCCGTACCGGATGTATAAATATTTGAGGGCAGGTTAAGGTTGGCAACCTGCGACCTGTTGTATGGATTGAATACCCGGCCGCCGCTGTAGCTTGTATAAACATTATAGGCATTGGTATAATCACAGGTCATGTGATCGTAAACATCACCGCCGGTATAGGTGTGGTAGTTTCCATCAACAGGACTGTTGAAAATAATACCATTGTCCTGCAAACCGCCGATAACAAAATCGGGATTCAGGTTGCTCTGGCCCATTGATAAGTATTGATTGCAGAAAAGCCCATTGCTTAACTGCGACCAGTTCACCGCATCATCTGTAGAAAGGAAAACACCGCCATCTGTTGAAGCAAGCATTCTTGTATTGGTTCCGTCATTCGGATCAAAAATCAACTGCCTGATATCTGTATGAATGCAGCAATACCAGTTCGGTGTTTTTAATGTCCAGTTAACACCATTGTTGGTTGATTTGAAAAGTAAATGCCCTCCCACATAAATGGTATTCGGATCTGTTTTAGAAATGGTAAGCACAAAATTGGCCCATCCATAACCGGCACTTGTACTTCCATCATAAGAGATCAGTTTCACCGCATCAGTAAAAGCATATTTTTTGGTGAAGGTTACGCCCCCATCTGTTGAATAATATAAAGAAGCATTGTTGGCCGTACCAAATGTGTTGTTCACCCAACCGGCATATACAACATTACTGTTGCTGGCTGCAACGGCCACCCTGCCTGTAGAAAATGTTGATGAAAAACTGGGATCAAGATCTGAGGTTGTCCAGGTGCTTCCGAAATCGGTAGAACGATAGAACCTCGTATTGCCTGCAGCAACAAGATTTCCGCTGTTTCCCTGTTTTACGATCTGCTGAACCCAGGATCCTGCCGATGACATTACAGCTGTCCAGCTCGTACCGCCATTGCTTGTTTTATAAATACCTGCTGAAGTGGCTGCAACAACCTGTTGTGTATTGGCCGGGTTGATGCAGAGATCGAGCACCACTACATTGCCCATGCCACTGTTGGATTGCGCCCAGGTTGCGCCGCCATCTGTTGATTTGAATGTGCCATAACCGCCCCAGCCATACATCTGTGCATAACTGGGTTCGCCGGTGCCGGCATACATGATGTTGCTGTTGGTTGGATCAATGGCCAATGAGCCAAACTGAACCCCGGGTAAAAAACTACCGGTAAGTGGCGACCAGTTCGTACCACTGTTCGTAGATACAAAGACTCCTCCCGAGCCGGAGCATGCGTATAATTTGGTTGTGATGCCTGGGTGCGGAACGATCACAATGATCTTTCCGATACCGTTTATCTGCCAGCCACTGTTGATGGCTGAAGTTGGTGCAGCGCTGTTATTATCATTGATGGGGAAATTTGTATTTCCTATGGGTAAAAGCGTTTGTGCAAATGAAAGTACCGGCAATAAACATATAGCTAAAAATAACTTCTTCATAATAACAGGTTGAAATTGTAATGCAAAAGATTATCCTTTCCGGGCTTTGCTGATGATGGCCAGGCGTTCTGCAACAGGCTTGATGCTGCCATCGGCATTTACAAAGGGCCTGATGGCCGTAGACCACTGCAGGTATTCTGATACCAGCAGTTCAGTTACCGTTTCCCGGTGCTGTTCTTCTGCCGATGACCTGTTTCGCTCTTTACGGGTGATTTCTTTTTTTCTTTCTTTTTGAAAGGCTGCAAAAAATACCTGGAATTCTTTTTCAGCATCAAGGAAATTATAAGTTGTTTCATCACTCATAATTTTTACCCAGGTAGCATTCTGAAGTTTTTGCGACAGGCGCTGGGCTTTGGCAAAAAAGCAAAACCCTGTAAGAAGCGCCAACAAGAAAAATTTACGCATAACAAAACATATTGCAGGTGAAACAATAATATACAACAGGGAAATTAGTTTTTTTATTTCAAGGAGGGAATAACCAATTTGTAGTAGCAGGATTGTTTAAGCATTGTCATTATAGAATAAGCAGAGGTTAGTCAAAAAATGGGGTAAATAGTGGTAATTAAAGAAACCAACAAAATTGGTAAGTCACATGTACCCAATATCATAGATTGATAAACGATAACAAACAATATAATTTAGTAATGCACCAGCACCAGTAAATTTTAAAAAATGAAAGCACTAATAATATGAATCATTTTTTTTGGTTAATTATTGCATTTGTATTTTCATTCGGATTGGGTCAACCTGGCAATAATCCGGGTAAGAAAACAGTAAAAGGGAAAGCTCTTTTTCAAAACGGAATAACTATTGAAATTGAAGATGTTGATCACTTTAAAGACAGTATAGTATTTAAAGGCCGCCCTGCTCAGAAAACAATTGTCAAAACAATAATCAAAAATCATTCCCTGGATGATGCAGAAGTAGTGAATGTGTACAAATCATTCTGCTACCCTGAAATTGAAATAAAGAGAAATAGCACTTTCTTTTCATTGATGGATTCGGTTTGTTACACAGTTGTTGATCCAATATTACCACAAGAGGGCTCCAGACTGGTTAAGTTCAGGAAGGAGGAAACGATCACAATAAAAAATGATTTTCCGCCCAATTGCCTGTTTTATGAAAATGGCGAATACAGGATCAGGTATGTTTATTTATACTATTTGAAGAAAAAGAAACAATCTGTTAAAACAAAATGGTTTAGAGTTATAGTAAGAATGCCGCAAGAGTAAAAGGTAATAATATCTATACCCGGGCGTGTTACAGACTTCGGCAGAAAAAAGCAATATCATTCTCCACCCTTCTCTCCCACAAACCAGTTCTCTTTATTCTTAAACAAGAGATTGAATGTTGTTAACGAACCATAGCAACGGGTAACATATTGCTGCATGTTCACTTTATCTTCATCAGATAATTTTTTATTGCTGTTGATGTTCTGTTCCAGTACACGAAGCCGGTCTCTTAACATAACGATTTTGTGAAAGAAATCACCAATAGGAATTTCTTTTGGTTTCAGTGTTTTATCTGCAGGCTGTATGATAACGGTTCCGCCGATCCACCGATCACCTAACGGAACAATTTCCGATAAGCCATTCCACAGGCGCAATATTTTGAGCAACGACTTTTCAACCTCGCTGTGCGTTTCAATTTCTTCCGAAACATTTTCAGCAATGATCTCTTCCAGGTGGCTGTCTGTTTTATCTATTTCACGGATGCCATGGTTGATAAAACTGATAAGGTAAGTGGCATACTTTACGCCAACTACCACACCCGGTCCGAGTTGTGTCTCTTGTGTTCACTTTTTCCAGCATTTGGGAAGGAGGGGACGGCGGGAAGATAAGATAGCTTAATATCAATACTTTGTGTGTCAATAATTAAGCGGTCAGTAATTAATTCGACTATAGACCGCTTCTCCTCAAAGTCCATTTTTTCCCATCTTGAATATAAATCTTTAGCTTCTTGTAAAGTAGTTTCAGCAGAAAGGGCCTCTATTTTGAGGAAATCAATTTCCGCTTCCAATTCGGGAAGCTGTGTCTCTAGCTGCTGTTTTTGAACTTCAAGGGGCTTGAATTGCTCCGCAAAACTCTCTTTCCCAATCTCCTTATCCAGACGAAGTGCTACCAACTCATCCATTCGGGATCGTAGCTTTTGATAGTTTGATTTTGTAAGACTAAGTAATTTTTCTTTCTCAATGATATCGGCGCTAAATTTTTCATTATAGGAAGCCATATCCGTGTCTGTGTAAAGAAATGTTCGAAGCTGCTCATGATAGATAGAATCAAGGTCATCTACCTGAATTTTGGCTTTACACTCTTTACAACGGAAGTTTGGAATTTTATCTCGGTGATATACATACATCTTTTTGCCGCAGTTGCAATACACAAAACCTGAGAGAAGATGGATAGAACGTGGCCCCGGTTTACTAGAAGCTTCTGCCTGTTGATCTAAAATCGTATTGCACTCATTCCAAAGCTCTTCGGAAACGATTGCAGGGCAGGGGTTATATACCCAATCGGTTTTAGGTTTGTATCGGTTTCCAGCAGTATTTTGTTTGCCTGTCGTATAATTTGCTATTCGTATCCCTTTTGCAGTTGTATCTCGAAGAAGCCTGTTTATAGATGTATGAGTGAATTTTGAGCCATTTCTGGTTCGATAGCCCATATCATTGAGTTGCTTTGCAGTAGAGCGTTTTCGCTTGGTTTTGGCAAATATCTCATATATGAGTTTTCGTACAGGAGCCTCTTTTTCATCGACAACAAACTCTTTATTTACCCATTTGTAGCCTAGGGAGGTCATGGCTGAAAGAGGTTTACCAAGTTTCGCTCTTATAGGAACTGAAGCAGCAACCCGTTCTGCAATTTCTTCACGCTCCCAAGTTGCCATGGCAGCAATCATTGTATAGAACAGCCGACCAGCAGGAGAAGAGGTATCGATAGATTCTGCTAGGGAGATTAAATCGGCATTATTTTGCTTAAAAAAATCAGCAAATTCTAAAAGTTCTTTTGTGTTACGAGCTAATCTTGCCAGCTTGGAAAAAATAAGTGCGGAAATCTTGCCCTGTTTTACATCTTGCAACATTCGCTTTGCTTCAGGATGATCAATTACAGATTTACCACTTACAGCTTCTAGTCTATATACTTCAATTACTTCCCAGCCTTTTGCCTCTGCGTAAAGGCGGGCACGTTTTTCATGGTGCTCCGGGCTTTCCGATTCAACTTGCATTTCGGTGGAGACACGAATCCAAATTCCAATAGATTTTAAAGGCTTCAAGATTGTAAAATTTACCCTAATATACTAAATATTTTAGTTTTAATTTTCATCATTTTGACATTCTAGATATTGGCAACTTAAGAAAACAGATAAATTATTTTTCCTTTAACCTATTACATACACTAAAAAATAATATCTTATATTGAAAATAAGTAGCGATTTTTTCTTTTGCAAACTTTACCATAAATGAAAACCTTGCCTTTCTCAATTAATTTTAAAATTAAGAGTATGGGGATAAAAGATATCCCACAAGTTTTTGAGATAGGAAATCAAGTTTTTACCAAAAAAGATTATGTTTTCTTGTATAGAACTTGGGAACCTTATGAGGTTACTGGACTATATACAACTGATCCGGAATTGTGTATTGTTGCAGAATACAAGAATAAAGTAATTGGATTTGCGCTAGGTAGTATTATCGAAAAGCCCAAGTCTTCATGGACATATGGCTATCTAATATGGATAGGAATAAATAAGCGATACCAAAAATATAAAGTAGGAAAAAAACTATATCAGGAAATGGAGCGAAGAACAAAAAAATTAGGTGCAAGAATGATGATAATTGACACAGAGGGATCGAATATTGGGGCTATAAATTTCTTTAAGAAAATGAATTTTAAAATGGGAAGCGAACATATTTGGATGATAAAAAATTTAAGGAATTACTAGTTGATAAATTAAATAAATGATAAGAATGGTGCATAAACACTCAATACTAGATCTCTATGATTGCTCTCCTGAAATTTTTGTTTCTATTTCAAAAGGCAAAAAGGTTCTTAGGGAAGCTTGTAAAAAGGCTAAATTAAATGTAGTAGGGGAATTCGGAAAAGTTTATCCGGGCGGCGGCTATAGCTGTGGATTATTTTTAAGTGAGTCGCACATTTCTATTCACACTTGGCCTGAATTATTTTACTGCGCCATAGATATCTTTATTTGTAAAGGAAAGTCATTTATTTCAGAAAAGGAAATTATAAGGCAAATCAAACCTAAAAAAATTAACAAACAAAGAATATTACGAGGTGAATATAACAAGCTTGAATTTAATAAATGGATTCGCTCAAATCAACATAATGAATATTTTGAAGCATTTCGATCGGAGAATGAGATTATTAGACACAAAAGTAAATTTCAGTTGATCGAAATAATTAAAACAAAGGCCTTCGGGAAAATTCTTTTTTTGGACGGCGATATTCAAGTAGCAACTAGCGACGAAAGAATATATCATGAGCAGTTAGTCCACCCAGCAGTCTTGGCTCATCAAAATCCTCGGAAAGTGCTATTATTGGGAGGGGGTGACGGAGGTGCATTAAGAGAAATTTTGCGATATCCTTTTATAGAAGAAGTTACAATGGTAGAAATTGATAATGATGTTGTAAAATTATGTTGCAAATTTTTGCCAGAAATTAATGAAGGGGCTTTTGAAAGCAGTCGTGTTAATATAAAATACATGGATGCTTCTGAATATTTAGGTACAAATAAATATGATGTAATAATTTCTGATTTAACTGCACCATCAGGCCCTTCTCTTAATCTCTATAATGACCTCATAAGCAAGTTCAAATTGAGTATGAGAAAAGACACAATTGTAAGTTTACATTCTGGATGGTGGTCAAATTCTATACACAACAACACAGATATTGCTGTTTGTAATAATTTTGAAAATGTTATTCTTACAAATAAGTGGATTAACTCGTTTTCTTGTTTTTGGTCTTTTTTAGTTTGTTGGGATCATGATGTTTCAACAAAGGAGATGCTTTTGAGAATTAAGGAAAATTCAAGGAACCTAAAAGGAGTCAAGTTTTTTTTAGCAAGTGAATTTTTAAGAGAAGCATTTATGCCAATTAAATATGAATATGGAAGGGAATAAGAAAAATATGACAGAAGAAATTAGGAATAAGCTTTTAATTGAAATATCTGAGAAGGAGATTGAGAAATTTCTCTTCGATTTAATTTCAATTCCTAGCGATAGTAAAAATGAAAATGAAGTGCTTTTATATATTGAGAAGCATTTAAAAAAAAACAGGATAAGAGTAATTCGACAATACGTAGATGATGTCAGATACAATTTAATTGCCAAAATTGGCAACAGTAAGACGGGCAAAGTGTTATTTAATACCCACGTAGACACGGTACCTGCATATTCAAGGACTCAACTTTTTCCATATACTAAAAATGGGAAAATTTTTGGAAGAGGCGCATGTGATGCCAAAGGCAGTGTGGCTGCAATGATTATGGCCCTTTTGGCAATAAAGAGAGTAAAAAAACTAAAGAAAACTAGCTTAACTCTCGCATTAACGGTGGGAGAGGAAAATTCCGGAGACGGAGTAGCTAGGTTTGTAAAGGAGAAAATAAAATACGATTGGGCGGTAGTAGGAGAGCCAACAGACTTAAAAATTGCTAATGCGCAAGCTGGATACACAGAGATAATAGTAAAAGCAATCTCAGAAAAAGGACACGCCTTTGCTCCGATAAGTGATCAGGCACCCTTGGCTTTGGTTAAAGGTATTACATCAATATTTGATTATATTTCTAAATCAAAAAGGAAAGGATTTATACAATGGCTAAATGGAGGCGAGTCAAATTCATTTTGGTATACTCGCCCCACATCTCAAGCATCCATCATTATAAACACACACCCTGCTGAAAGACCATCGAAATTGAATTCAGAAATAAGAGGGATAATTACAAAACTAAACAAGTCTTTAAAATCAGCAAAGTTAGAATTAGTAATTGAAGACTGGGACAGAGGTATATTATTGCCTGAAAATCTTCCTTGTATAAAAGTGCTTGAAGAAAATTTAAAAGCATTAAGAACAAAAGCTGGTAAAATTGTTTTACCTAGCTGGACAGATGGTTCTACGTTGTTTTCCAAGAGAATACCTACATTTATTTTTGGACCAGGTGCTTTAAAAGATGCACATACGGTTAACGAGCAGGTCAAGATAAGTGATGTTAGAATAGCTGCAATCTCTTTGGCCTCGACTATTCTA
>JAFDXA010000232.1 GCA_018268185.1 Bacteroidota bacterium | reverse complement strand
TGCAGCGGTACCGGGTTGGTTTTATCTCCGCCAACTCGGTGGGAGGGATGGACAAAACCGAAAATTTCTTTGCTGAATTTATGACCGATCACGCCAAAGGCAAACTGCGTGAAGTTGTGAATCATGAGTGTGGCAGTGTAACCGAACTGGTGGCCGATAGATTGGGTATCAAAGATTATATCAGCACCATCAGTACAGCCTGCTCGTCTTCTGCCAACGCTATCTTTTTCGGAGCACGGCTGATCAGGAATAATATGCTCGACATTGTTGTGGCGGGCGGAACAGATGCATTGACAAAATTCACGCTGAATGGATTCAATACACTGATGATACTCGACAGCCAGTATTGTCAGCCCTTCGATGAAAACAGGCGTGGACTTAACCTTGGTGAAGGTGCAGGTTATGTTGTTCTGGTTTCAGAAAAAATTGCAGCTTCCTTGTCCAATAAGCCAGATGTTGTATTGAGTGGTTATTGCAACGCCAATGATGCTTACCACCAAACAGCTTCGTCGCCTGATGGAACCGGTTCTTACCTGGCCATGAGCGGCGCCCTCAAAATGAGCGGGCTTCAGCCATCCGATATTGATTATATAAACCTGCACGGCACGGGAACACAGAACAACGACATCGCAGAAGGAACAGCTATTAAAAGATTGTTTGAACCAACCTTTCCGAAGATGAGTTCTACCAAAACATTTACAGGTCATACATTGGGCGCCAGCGGCGGTATTGAAGCCGTATATGCTGTAATGGCTTTGAAGCACGGATATGTTTATCCCAACCTGCGCCTGCAAACACCTATGAAGGATCTTCCTTTCAACGTAGAAACTGTTTTTCAAAAAAATATTTCACTGAAACATGTGCTGTCTAATTCATTTGGCTTTGGCGGCAACTGTTCATCACTCATTTTTTCCAGGATATAGTCATGTTCATCAGGGGTACAGGAAACATATCACCACAAAAAACATTCGGGCATCCGCCACTACTGGCAGAACCTGTTGAGTTTTTTGGCAACAGGCTTAGTTGTACAGAACCTGATTATAAAGATGTGATCGATCCGAAACTCATCAGGCGTATGAGCCGAATCATTCGCCTTGGTGTAACGGCAGCTACAGAATGTCTTCGTGAAGCCAATGTGACAATGCCGGATGCGATCGTTACCGGAACAGCTTATGGCTGCCTCGAAGATACCGGCAACTTCATCACCCGTATGGTGGAGTTCAAAGAAGAGCTGCTCACGCCAACTGCTTTCATTCAATCTACGCACAATACCATTGGCGCCCAGATCGGGCTCATGCTTCAGTGCCACAATTACAACAATGCCTTTGTACATCGCGGTTTCTCTTTTGAGAGCGCTTTGCTGGATGGCATGATGTTATTGAACGAAGGCGTAGCCCAACAGGTGCTTGTGGGCGGCATTGATGAAATAACAAATACCAGTTTTGATATCCTGCAACGTTTTGGTTTGTATAAACAGGATAATGGTTCCAACTTTAACCTGTTCAGCAGGGGCAATTCAGGAACCATTGCCGGGGAAGGCGCTTCTTTCTTCCTGTTTGCAAAAGAACCGGCTGCAACAGATTATGCAAAGCTCGATGCATTGAAAACATTTTATAAGCCTGCAACGGTTGCTGAAGTGGAAGCACAGATCAATAAACTCTTACTGGAAAACAATACTTCGATCAATGACATCGACCTGGTAATAACCGGCAGAAATGGCGATGCTGTTTGTGATAATATATTTAATGAGCTGAACAGGTCAGTGTTCAACGGAAAAGCAATGGCTGATTTTAAACAGCTTTGTGGAGATTATCCAACGGCAACCGGTTTTGCTCTGTGGCTGGCTGCAAATATTCTTAAGTCTGGTGCAGTGCCGGAAGTTCTGAAAGCAAACCCGGGAAAACCTGTAAAACGCATTCTTGTTTACAACCATTACCAGCAGCTGCATCATTCCCTATTACTGGTTTCGGCATGCTGAACTTCAGAAACATAAACATTCTTTTTGTAATCCTGCTGGCTGCAGGCATTTGGGGGCAGTTTCATTACGGGCTTCACTGGAGTATTTTCCTCCTGCTTTTTGTTATTTATTCTCTTATCGTTTTTTACGGATGTTATTATATCGGCTCCAACTTTTTTATGAAGGTTGTGTGTGCTGCTGAAACAACCAGCAAAGAGATCGCCATCAGTTTTGATGACGGCCCGGCTGTAAACCATACACCAGAAATTCTTGATATACTGCAACGGGAAAATGTAAAAGCAGCTTTCTTCTGCATCGGTAACCGTATTCATGGTAACGAGTCAATCATGCAGCGTATCAAGGCAGAAGGTCATCTGCTCGGAAACCACAGCTTTTCGCATCATTTCTGGTTCGATATGTTTACTGCAAAAAAAATGCTGGCCGATTTGCGCATGATGGATGAAGTCATGGAAAATGCAACCGGCCTTCGCCCCCGTTTATTCAGGCCTCCTTATGGTGTTACCAATCCCAACCTCAAAAAAGCAGTTGAAAATGGTGGCTATATCCCAGTGGGCTGGAATGTAAGATCGCTGGATACGGTAATAAAAGACGAATACAAATTATTGGAGAAGATCAAAGCCGGTATAAAGCCTGGTGCAGTTTTTCTATTTCACGATACCAGCAAAACCACGCTGGCCGTGCTGCCTGAATTTTTACAAGAAGTTAAAATAAAGGGTTACCGGGTGGTGCCTCTCGATAAATTGCTACATTTGCCAGCCTATGCGTAAAATTATACTGACAGCATATATGATGATTGCTGCTTGCTCCCTGCAGGCGCAATATCCCGGCTATACGATCCTGTCCGATATCACAAGATTTAAAACTGATTTTGCAGCAGCCACGCAAAAAACAAACTCTATCAAGAGCGATTTTGTGCAGGAGAAAAACCTGAGCATGCTGGCAGAAAAGATCAACTCCAAAGGAAAGTTCTGGTTTAAAAAAGAAAGCCAGGTAAGGATGGAGTATAACAAACCTTATCAATACCTGATGATCCTGAACAGGGATAAAGTGTATGTAAAGGATGGACAGAAAGAAAATAAGATCTCAACAAAATCAAATAAGATGTTCCAGCAGATCAACCGCATTATGATCGACTGTATGCAGGGAACAGCATTGAACAATCCTGATTTCAAAACCCGGGTGTTTGAAAATAAATCCAGTGCCCTGGTAGAACTGGTGCCGGTTAACAAAACCATGAAAGATATGTTCAAAACCATTTCTGTGGTAATTGATAAAAAAGATTTCTCTGTTACAAGTATCCAGATGCTTGAAAACTCCGGGGATAATACCACCATCCGTTTCATCAACAAAGAACTGAATGCAAGTCTACCGGATGCGCTCTTTACTATTAACTAGCAGTCTGTTGCTTTTCCTGTTCAGCTGCACACCTGTGCATAATGGGATGCAGGCGGTTCATGCCGATATCAGCAAACTAAATGCATTCAAACCAGCTTTTTCAGTTGCCTTGTACAAAACAGAAGTAGATGTGGTGGGAAATCATTTAAGCGGCCTCCTGCTCATCAAACGCATGCCCGACAGCAGCCTGCGCATGGTGTTTTCAAATGAAATGGGATTCAAATTTTTTGATTTTGAATTCAGCGCAGATGGAAATTTCAGGGTTTATTCCATCATTAAAAAAATGAATAAAAGATCAGTATTGAAAACGCTGAAGAAAGATTTCCAATTGATACTGATGGAAAACCTTGACAGCAGCAAGGCTTCCGTGAGAAATGATGGTGGATTGCTCTATTATATTTTTCCGCAATCAAAAGGATATAATTACTACATTACAGACAGCACGGGCAGCGAATTGCTGCGGCTGGAAAGGGCTTCTTCCAGTAAAACCGTTGTGGAAGCAGTTATGAAGCAATATGTCAATGGTATTCCTGATACCATTGGTATTTCACACAAAACTTTTGAATTCAACATCGGGTTAAAAAGAATTGAAAGAGATGTTATTGAATGATTTTTTTACGTTAAACGGGCTGCAGGTGAGTGGGGCAGATATAGCTGCAACCATCATCATTGATCCTGCTCATAAAATATTTGAAGGCCATTTCCCCGGCCAGCCTGTTGTTCCCGGCGTTTGCCAGATGCAGATGCTCAAAGAGATCATGGAAATGGTGACTGAAAAAAAACTGGATGTGGTTAAAGCCTACGATATGAAGTTCCTGGCTGTTATCGATCCATCAAAGAATAGCCAGGTGTCTGTTTCAATAAAATACGCTGAAGATCCTTCCGGAGAATTGCAGGTAACAGGAAGCCTGTTCAAAGACGAACTTCAGCATTTTAAATTCAAAGGACTGTTGAATTTTCAGCATTAGCGTGTACATTTCCCGGGTGCTCAACCAAGTGATGTTTTTCAGGTATAAGGTAATTAATAAGATCGAGAGCAGGCCCGGTCATGAAAGTAGTTACGAGCGCCATCAGTACCATCATGGCAAATATCTCCGGCGACAAAATCCCAAGGTCATAACCGATATTTAAAACGATCAGTTGCATAAGCCCGCGTGTGTTCATCAGCACCCCGATCGAGAGGCTGTCTTTCCAGCTTTGCCCTACAATCCTTGCGGCAAGGGTGCTACCGCCAAATTTTCCTGCAACAGCAACGAGCAATACCCAACCGAAAGTGATCCACAGGTTGGCTGTGTTGAGTAAGCCGATCTGTGTACGCAAACCCGTGATCACGAAAAAGAGGGGGAGCAGCAGGATGATACTTACGTCTTCGATTTTGTCTATTACGATCTTCCTGAAATTAATATTGGATGGCATCACCACACCCGCAATAAAAGCGCCGAACAAAGCATGAATACCGATCACCGAAGTAATGTAAGATGAAACGATGAGTATCATGAAGAGCGCAGCAATAATGGGAGTCTGCAGTTTCTGTTTTTTGGTATATACATTACCAAGTTTTTCGAGCATAGGGTGAACAACCTTCAGCATCAATAAAACAAATGCCAGTGAAAAACCTATGGTGAAAAGTACGCTTACGCTGGAGCCAGATTTTACCAGGGCGATAACAGCAGCCAGTATGCACCAGGCTGTGAGATCATCGGCGGCTGCACAGGTAAGCGCCATGGCACCCATCCGGCTTCGGGTGAGTCCTTTTTCCTGTAATATCCTTGCGAGCACCGGGAATGCAGTTATGCTCATGGTAATACCCATGAAGAGCGCAAAGGAAAGAAAACTGATGCCATCGGGGGCGTAAGTATTGTATAGGAAGTAGGCAAGTCCCATTCCGAGTGCATAGGGAATAATGATACTGGCGTGGCTGATAATAACAGCGCCATACGCCTGTTTGCCGATGGCTTTGAGGTCAAGTTCCATCCCGATGATGAACATGAAAAGAATCAGCCCGATCTGGCTGATGAACTGCAGGGTAACCAATGAAGATACCGGGAAAAGAAAATTATTGATGTCCGGGAAATAGGCTCCGATGATGGAAGGCCCTAAAACAATACCGGCTACGATCTCACCTATAACGGCTGGTTGCCCGATCTTTTTAAACAGGAAGCCAAAGAGCCGGGCAAAACTGATGATAACAATGATCTGTAATAATAGTATGGCGAGCGGTTCTGTGAGGTTGTGATGAAAAGCATCTTTAAAAAGCGTAAAACTATCTTGTTCAGCACCGGCTGCACCAACGGCTTTTGAAATAACATGATGCCCCTGCAGGGTGTGGCCTTTTTGAACGATCCAGTAAATAACGGCGCCCAAACCGGTCACAATAAGTACATAAAAAAGCGAACTCCATTTTTTGCTCATAAACAAATGGTTTGTTGGCAGGCTCCCGTCGTTTACAGGAGGTTTACGGATCTATTAAGTGCGATAAAGGTAGTTTTTTTTGATGTATGCATTTTTATTAAATGAATGTAAAAAGTGTATTTTTCCTGTGGTATTAAGATACATTTGTAACTACCGGTAATTTACTGCCGGGGATGGATCACATAACAACAATTGATTTATGAAAAGGTTATTTTTTTGTTTGGCTCTTCTTGTATCTTCTTTTTTAGTGCAGGCCCAGTTTATGAAATTCGCAGAAGGGCCCGTGTTTCCTGTTCCCGGACAGGGTTTTGTGAAACTGCTGCAGCTGAAAGATTATACCACCATCTATTTTCATGTAAGCAGTGATACGATCCGTGTACAGGTATACGAACCAAAGTACAGGGCGAGGACCGAAGAAACGTTGGTGCCAGCATACGGACAACTCGAAGCAGGTAGTGTTGCCGGTATTTTTGAAGAGAATGGTGATGCAGTGCTGATGATAACCGATGCAAAGAAAACAGGCACAGTATTATACCGGCTCGTTGTTGATGGAAAAACAGGCAAACTGAAAGACGAAAAACAACTGGTTGCTCTTAAAAAGAATCCCGGAAAAAAGAATCCGAAAGCTACGGGAACAGAAGCAGCTGAAATAGCAGTGCGCAGAGACCCGGTTTCAGAAAACTATGCTGTTGCCATGTTCAGACCTTTTGAATCTGATACCAGCAAAAGGGTGGAGATTGTTCTTTATAATAAAGACAACAAAGAGATCAACAGGGGAACTTATATTGCTCCAACTGAAAAATATAAATACATCCAGTTCCTGGATATGATCATTACAGGAGAAAAAGTTTCAGGAATTCTTTACGGATATAATATTGATCCTGCTACTACGGCCAAAACAGGCGACCTTATCCTGGCTACGCTTAACAAAGGCCAAAACAGTATTGCTTTTACTGAACTCGATTATTCCAATGATCTGCAGCTTGAAAATGCAGCAGCAAGAATGGATCCCGGAACGAAAAGGATCTTGCTGGTTAGCTATGCAAAACTGAACAGCGAAACTGATAAGTATAAAACTTTTGCAGGATACATCGACCTTGATCTTAAAAAACTGGTAGGTAATGAAGCGCTTGGTTTCAGCGATAAATTCAAAACAAAATATGCTGATGCTACAGGCAATAAATCAGGCTATGCAGGAATTCCGCAAAATGTATTTATCCAGGCAGATGGATCATTCAGTGTGGCTTATGAAGAGGTAGAAACCTATACCAAAGATGCCGATAAGTTCACCGTGATCCGCAACCCGGCAGTGGTAACTTACAACAGGGATTTGCAGGTGCAGGACAATTCATTTGTTGTGGCCGATCAACTGCTGCAGGGCGTTATGTTGGGTACGTTTTATCAATCAGCCCGGGATATATTGGGTCAATACCTGCTTAACGGGAATGAATTCAAATCTTCTTATTACATCAACGACGGGCATAACAGTTTCATACTCTTTAATGACCGTGATGAAAATATGCGTAATACGGGATCGGGAAAAACAGCCCAGTTCAAAGTTATGGACGATGCGGATGCTTTCTATGTGAACCTCAAAGCAAATGATATAGCCCCCCTTCGTAAGTATATGTTCGGAAAACCAGCGGAGGGAGAAAATCACCACCCGGTTATTTTCAATGTGTCTGATTACGATAATGCCAATAATATACTGGTTACCCTGTTCTGGGATAAGGCCGGTACACATCCCGGTTATAAACTGGTTTGGCTTCAGCCGTAACAGGCCTGTAAACATCTTCCGGCAACCATTCTTTTAAAAGTGATCACTTATTACTGAACAATTTCAGCACATATACTGTTGAATTCTTTCGCATGTTTGCATGAACGGATGCAGATGGTTTGATCTGAATGTTCTATATTGATCGAAATTGTTATGAGAGAGTTCGACTGTATCATTATTGGCTCTGGAGCGGGAGGTTTGTCTGCAGCACTTTGTCTTGCCCGTGCAGGAAAGAAAGTGATCGTGCTGGAACAACATTATGTTCCGGGTGGCTGGTGCCATAGTTTTTATATTGGTGGCCAGCGGTTCAGTCCCGGGGTGCATTATATCGGTTCCGTTGACGAAGGCCAGGGAGCTGATAAACTGTATAAGGGACTTGGTATTGCCAATGACCTGGTCTTCTTCCGCATGAATCCAAATGGATATGAACATTGCTGGATAGGTAATGAAAGAATAGACATACCTGCTGGCCCGGAGAATGTATACAAAGCACTTTCGGCCAGATTTCCACATGAAAAGAAGGGGATCAGGAAATACCTGCAACTTGTACAGAATGTAAGTTCACAGATACAGGAGATCACAAAGGTGAGAACCTTATGGGATAAAATAACCATGGTTTACCGTACCCGGCATCTAGGAAAGTTCGGGCTGTTCAGCCTGAAAAAAGTGATCGGCTGGCATATCAAAGATCCGCTTTTACAAAAAGTACTTAATATCCAATGCGGTGATCATGGCCTTTCCCCGGCAAAAGCAAGTTTTCCTTTCCATTGTGCGTTGATGGCTCATTACATCAATGGCGGCTTTTATCCCATGGGAGGCGGAGCGGCAATAGTGAAAAGTATGACCACTCATATTAAAAGAAATGGTGGCGAAATCATCACAGGCCAGGCTGTTAAAAGGATCATTACAGATGTTGATACAAAAGGCATTGCAGTAAAAGCTACTGCTGTTGAAATGGCCAACGGTGAGATCATCAAAGCAAAGCACATTATTTCCAATGCTGATCCTGCAGCTACCTACAAACTGGTTGGTCACGAATATCTCGATAAAAAAACAAAGGCAAAGCTTTCAAAAACAAAATATTCTGTGAGCTCACTCATGTTCTTTATTACGGTGGATATGGACCTGCCATCGCTGGGGCTTGATTCCGGCAATATATGGCTGATTCCTGATAAGGACATGGATGATGTTTACAATGAACTTGCCGGCATGGATATTTTTGAACTGGATGAATTGAAATCCATGTTCATTAATTTTTCAACGCTCAAAGATCCGTTGAGTTATAACGGCAGGGAACATGTTATTGAAATAATCACATTCATTGATTATAATTCTTTCCGCAGCCGGCTCGAACGTTCAGGTAATTATGAAGCAGCTTATGCAAAATGCAAGCAGCACTTAAAAGTGATACTGGTGAAAAGTCTCGAGAAGATCATACCCGGCATCAGTGAAAATATCCTGCAGGTTGAAATCGGTACTCCAACTACCAATGAATACTATGTGAACTCTACCATGGGCTGCGTGTACGGAACCGAAAAAGGATTCTGGCAAACAGGCCCGTTTGCTTTTCCGAGTAAGACAAACATCGCCAACCTGTATATGTGCGGTGCCAGCACGATGTCACATGGGGTCATCGGCGCCAGCTATTCCGGTGTGAAAGCAGCCGCAGCCATTCTTGAATGTAGCGAAGATGATATGCTCAGGCATCCGGGCGACCAGCATTTGCGTATTTACGATGCAGATGACTCTACAAACTGGCCGGAATGGCTCAAACAGAAATCAATCGAACGAAAGCGAAGGGAGCAGAACAGAGCCTGACATAAAAAGTGGAATGAAAATGGTAACTCCTATTGTTATCATTCAAAAGCACTTGATGAAATATTTCCTGGCTATACTGTTGCTGAATCTTTCCCTTGCAGCACAGTCACAAACCGGCCTTCAACCCGGAACAAGCGTTCCCGTTAATGATCAAATAAAGGAAGACAGTATTCCGCTGTCGCAATATGCCGACGCTTACGCAGTAGTAGCCGGTGGCAGCAAAGGAATCGGTTATGGTATTGCCGAAGCGCTAGCCCGCCGTAAATACAACCTGGTATTAATTGCCCGGCATATGGATAGCCTTGTTGCAGCTAAAAACAAACTGGAATCACATTATGGGGTACATGTGGAAATTCTTCAACACGATCTGAGTAAAAAGGAGTCCGCTGTTGAAATTGCACAATGGTGTACTGAAAGAAATCTGAAACTGAAAATGTTGTGCAATGTAGCCGGCTTTGGTGGCTCAAAGGACTATCTCACGCTTTCACTGGATTCTCTTCATTATATGGTGAACCTGAATATTGAGTCATGCATGGCATTAAGTCTGACCTTGTTGCCATTGCTTGAGAAAAATGCCCCTTCTTATATAATGAATGTGGCAAGCATGGCTGGGTTTGCGCCCATACCGATCAAGAACATGTATTCAGCAACAAAATCGGCCGTGGTTTTTTTCAGCTATTCTTTGCGATACCAACTGAAGGATAGAGGAATCGGTGTTAGTGTGCTTTGTCCGGGGCCTGTTTACACAAAACCGGAGATCGAAATTGAAACTAAAAAGAAACTTGGCTTCCTGGGTAAATTGATGGCTATGAAACCGGGCAGGGAAGGAGAAGTTGCTGTAAAGAAAACACTGAAAGGAAAATTAATGATCATACCCGGAACCTGGAACCGCGTGATGTCGTGGGTAGTGAGGTTTCTTCCACGCAGATGGGTTACGGCCATATATTACAACCTGGGAACTTAAGATGGGGTGGAAAGAAATCAAGCAACAGAAACAAGCATGAAGCTATGCTGGTAACCACGGTAACTGTTGTATAACAAAATGTTTTTGTAAGATACTTTCAATAATGAACCGGTCATGTGTTCCGGTAAAGCGCCGGCTTTAAATATCTCACAGGCTATCCATAAACCAAATGCAGAAGCTGTAGGATACGCTCCACACATGTGTTTATAATGTGCGATTGGAGTTTCATTTCCTGCAACAGCAGCAGCCATGTCGTAAAAATGCGCAAGCCTGTTGTCGCCGTCTTCGCCACTCAGCAGCAGATCGGCTTTATTGTTTTGTAAATGCTGTTGTATGAAAAACGTCAGCCTTTCTTTTATAATGTGCTCATCGGTACTATGCAATGTATCAACAGCAACCAGTTTTGCTTTGGCGCCGGCAGCAATGTTGTTTACCAAAAACATAACCGCTGCTTCGCCTGCAATACTACCGGGGCTGTCAGCATTATAAAGATCTTTATTGCTGATGTCTTCCTGCTTGTGCCAGCCTTCCTTTTCTTCAAAAGTGTAACTGGAAACAGAGATGTCATCAACAGCGCCGAGCAGGTATTGATGGTCGGGGTATTCTGCCAGGCGCATATCTGCATCCATCAAAGCATTTTCAAAAGCAAGTCCCTGGTGCAGGTGTGTAATATTATAACCGTGGTTTTTGGTTATGAGTCCCAATTGGCCCGCAATGGCGTTGGGGGTGCTTTGAACAAAGTTCAACGGGGTGAGCATTCCTTCTTCATACTGCACGATCTGGTCGAGGAACTTCACACAATCTTCTTTACCTGCATTGGCAGTTGCGATGATGATGCCATCCGTTTTGCCATGCTCTTGCAGTAAAGGCAATGCGCTACCGGCTCCCATTCTAACAGCCTTTCCCATTCTTCTCAACACGCCGGGCGGAATGGCATCATAAGTCGGCTCTATGGCTTTAAGTTGTTTTTCAACAGGCCCATGGAGCACCGTAAGATCAGCATCTTTGAAAGTCTGCTGGGGTGATATGCATGATGATTGATGAATATAGAACATGATCAGGCCCTTGAAAAAATTAGTGATGAACAATTGCCGCCAAATCCGAATGAGTTCGACATTACGTGTTCCAGTTCAGCTTTCCGGTATGAATCAGCAGGTATTAAACCCGTTGCCGTAATCGGTACATTAAAATTAATGGCCGGGTAAATTTCCTGTTCTGATAAATTCAATATGGCATAAACGGCTTCAATAGCAGCAGCGGCGCCCAGGGTATGCCCGGTATTGGCTTTGGTAGAAGCGAATGGTGGAATCTCACTGAAGAGTTTTTTCATGGCAATACTTTCAACAAGATCATTGTTTTCGGTGCCTGTACCATGTGCGTTTATGAAACCGATATCGGCAGGAGATAGCCCGGCTACTTCCAGGGCTTCCTTCATTACTTTATAAGGCCCGGCTGCATCATCTGACAAAGAAGAAGCGTGAAAAGCATCATTGGCATTGGCATAACCACTCAGCGCCGCATATATTTTTTTTGATGAAGCTTCTGATTCTTTTTCCAGTACAAGAAAGGCTGCTCCTTCACCAAGGTTTAGTCCTTTTCTTCCTTCATCAAAAGGAGTGCATATCTCATTGGATAATATGCGCAGGGAATTAAAACCATTGATCGTGAATTTGGCAAGACTGTCAGTTCCTCCCACAATGGCACGCTTTACCCTTCCGCTTTTTATAAGCCTGGCGCCGTACATGATCGCATTGGCTGAGGAAGAACATGCTGTGTTGATAGTATTAATAGGTCCGCTAAAATGAAACCTGCTTTGGAGAAACCTGTTGATAGAACCGTAATCGTAAGAAGAGATGTATTCGGAACTGCCTGTTTCTTTTTTTGAATCGTGATACATTTCATCGGTGAGGCACATGCCACCAACGGTATTGGCACTGATGAGCGCCGTATCATAGGCTGCAATTTCAGCAGGAGTTAACCGGCTTTCCTGCAAAGCTTCCTGCAAAGCATGTAATGCCAGTAAGGAAGTACGTGTAACACCCGGTTCATGCACCTGCAGCTTTTTCTGTAAACTTTCATTGCTGATTTTGATTTCTCCAACCGGCAATATGCCGCTGAAGTGGGAAGGGAACATCTCGAGTTTACCCATGCCGCAGTTTCTGTTGATTAGTGCATGGCGGTTTTCTGCTACGTTGTTTCCTATAGCACTGATAACCCCGATTCCTGTAACAACGATCCTGTCCAAAAAATGAATTTATTTAGTGCGGTGTTTTTCTATATAATCAGCCATCGTGTTGATGCTGGTAAGAATTTTTCTTCCTTCTTTCGGATCTTCTATAACGATTCCGTATTCACGGTTTAACAATACGATCAATTCTATGGAGTCGATCGAATCCAATCTCAATCCTTCGCCAAACAGTGGCTCATCATCTTTGATGTCATCCGGGTTTACGGAGATGAGGTTCAGAAATTCTACTATCTGTTTTTTTAACTGCTGTTTTAATGCTGCTGTCTCCATAAATAAATCAGATCAGGTTTTTTCGTTTTAATCCGTACAATGCAAGTAACTGAATAAATACAGTAATGCCCAGTAAAGGTAAAATATTTGCAACAATATCTTTCAGGCTCCCTCCTTCCAGGAATAGTCCATAATACGCTTCAAGGCACCAATGCAATGGTGATAATTTAATGACCGGCTGAAAAGATGCCGGCATGGCAAAACTCGGTACCAGCAATCCACCGATCGCTGCAAGCAACACAATGGATACAGATCCTATTCCATTACACTGTTCCTGTGTTTGCGCATAAACACCGATGCATGTTGCAAAACTCACGGCACACAATCCACACATGAATGACACCAGGAACAAACCAAACAGGTCTGCCGGCAGATCAAGTTTCGGTAATCCCAAAAACGGAAATAAATAAATACCTATGGCAAATATTACCGCCGCCTGTAAGAGCGTTACAGTGAGATAGGTGAATTGCTTGGATGCGAGTGCAATAAGGTAATTGGTAGGAAGTGTCTTCAGCCTGATGAAACTGCCATTGAGTTTTTCTCTCACAATACTGCTTCCCATCGAGATCACGATGAAGAACATGGCGAAGATTGTCCAGGCCGGTACGTTGTGTTGTGTTGCCGTTGGAATCGATTTGCTTCCATCTCTTGATACGGGAACTTCATTGATGCCGATATCATTGCGGGCAAATTCATTTTCAAGTGTATCAGGTAATTGTTTTTCATTTACATCAAAATACATCTGTTCTATCACCTGCTTGGTTTGCACCATCTGCAAAGCACCTCTCAACGAACTTTGTATCGATTGCCTGAACGATTGCTGCAATACCGGGTGATACATAAAGGTGATTGGTTGCAGACTGTCATTTAAAACGCCGGTGCTGTCTTCTCCAAGCCCAAAATTCTTTAATGCCTTTGCTGCAGTGGATCTTGCTTTTGCTTTAATCTTATCGGAAAAATCTTCCGGAATGATAATGGCGATCAATGCATCTTTTTTGTGCATGCGATCTGCGATCTGAGTTGCTGTTTCATTGGCATCCACTTTTTTTACATCAAACATGCCTGATTTCTCTATAGCATTTACCAGTTGTTTGCCGGGCTCGCCTTTGTCTTTACTGCAAAGCAGCATCGGAACCTTATTTTTATTTACCAGTTCAAATGTGCTGTTCTGTGTTGCTGTAATAACAATGGCGAGGATGATGGGCATGGCAAACATAAAGATGAGACCCACTTTGTCGCGGGTGAGTATCTGTACGTCTTTTAATATGGTTGCCCTTAACTTAAACATGCATCATTATCTTAAAGCCGAAGCTTTACACTTTATCATTCTACATTTAATATTTTTCACTACTCATTCCTGATCGATTTACCTGTAAGAGAAATGAATAGTCCTTCGAGTCCATCTTCTTTATGTTCATCCAGTAATTTATTCAGTGAATCGTGCACAAGAATTTTTCCAGCATCGATCATGGCAATGGTTTCACAAAGGCCCTCGGCTTCGCTTAACTGGTGTGAAGTATAGATCAACGTTGTGCCTTTATCATTTAATGATCTCAGGTAATTGATGATGGCCTGCCGTGAGTGTACATCTACACCAACGGTTGGTTCATCCAGGAAAAGAATGGAAGGTTCATGGATCACACCGATTGCCAGGTTGACCCTGCGTTTCATTCCGCCGGAAAATTTCTGTACCTGTTTATCTTTCACATCAGATAAGCCGAGTACTTCAAGTAATTCGAGCGAGCGTTTTTTTATTTTATCTTTTTGCAGGCCCGACCATGCGCCAAAGAAGGCCAGGTTTTCCATGGGTGTGAGTTCCTGGTAGAAAGAAAAATCCTGCGGCACAAAACCGAATATGCTGTTAACAGATTTACGATGATGTTTTGCTTCATGACCTGCCAACCTGATGCTGCCCTGCTGGTATTCGAGCAGGCCGGTCATGCAACTCATGAGTGTGGTTTTACCGGCGCCGTTGGGGCCAAACAATCCAAATCTTTCGCCGGCATGTATGGTAAGGGATAAATTACTGAAGCAATCAGCAGCCTGACCGGGATACCTGAAACCAAGTCCTTGTATGCTCACTGCTGCATCATTCATGAATGCCACTTTATTTTAGACAATGCCTTGAATGCTTCTTTTTCGATCTCTGATATTTCTATAAGATAGTTGCCCATCACATCGTAATCTGCCTGGCTGCCGATCCTTCCTTTGTAAATACCTGCAGCCTGTACCGCGGCATTGCGCCATATATCACCGGCCTTTGTAAATGTTTTTGAGATGTCAAGCAGTTCATCAGCAGGATGGAATTTATGTGCCTGCTGCAGGAATGCTGCATAGATATAACGGAAGCCACCGCCACCTGTTCCGATCTCTTCCTGCATGCGCACAAGTTGTGCCAGGTAAAGTCCGGCTGTTTTGGGTCCGAGTTTATCCCGCCATTTTTTTATTTTCCTGCCCGTGTTGGCTATGCCTTTTACGCCGGCTATATTGCCCGGTATGCGGATCATGTGATTTACATTCCGCTTGATACCGGTTACAATTGCTTTCTTCATTACATCATCGGTAATGATTCGGGATTCCTTTGGATAATATATCTGGCCTTTGGGAGCAAAAGGCCCTTTGGCAAAACGTACTCTTTCCAGTTCGTAATCAGAAAGGGAAGTGGTTGTTTCCATCACCGGGTCACTGATGAGGTAACGGTCGCCTTCTTTGCCAAACACGATCATGTTATGTGCATTGAAGTGGAAACGGTATTCTTTGGGAAAATAAGTAAGGTAATAAACACCAACCTGGCAACCCACAGGCTGCCCTCTTTCAAGGCATTCGTCAAGATATTTTTTAGCGCTTTCTTTCGATGAAAACTTTTTCCTGAATACCGGGATGCCAAGAGATGTACATGTTCTTTTGAATATCAGTCCGGGCATGGTACGGAAAGCAATGGCCGGGCCGTTGTTTATTTTTAAAAAAGGCAGTTGAACATAAAATAAACCCGAGCCGATGCCGAATGCAAGCGGTTCTGTCATGTTATCAATACCGATCGTTCTTAATAAGTTGGTGGTAACGCCATTCTCACAATGGGCCGCCTGCAGGTGATGAAATTCATGCTTCATGTACGTTCATTGTTTTTAGCTCTTCAACAGTTACGTTAAATGCTTCGGCGTATTTCTTCAAAGTAGTTTCCGGTAATTTTTTAAATACAGATGGTTTCATGTGTCGTTTAACGGTCCATTTCCAGAAGCCGGTATAGGCAGATACAATGCCGGGATCCATCAAACGCAATTCCATGAAATATAAGAGCGGGCTTGCTTCGCCATTGATTACTTTTTGTTTCGCATTGGCGATACGCTGATCGATCTCATTCCAGGCCAGGTCGAGTGCTTCGGCTTTTACTTCCCAACCTGTGCTGAGTTCGGTGGTGTAGTTGCCTGAATCGTCAACGGCATAAACCACCTCTTTGGTAAGTTTATTCAGTGCGCCATCATCCTGGGGGATTTCTTCTTTTTTCATTGTTATCAGTTTTAAAGTACCGGGTTTGGGTTCAAAGTTGTTTACTGCCTCAACACGTAACTTCTGGCCCGTAACTGTATCAACAAACTGTCAATAATCCATACATATAAGAGAACCTGGAACTTTCCGGAACAAGCAGCAGTATCTTGTCGCCAACTTTCAGTTTACCACTGTGGAATAATTCATCCACCATGAAATAAACAGAAGCAGCTCCAACATTACCGACCTGCGGAAGGTTCACAAACCACTTATCATAAGAGATGGGCGTATCGTTTGCAATAAGCTGCTGGTAGATCTTGTCCCTGAAGAATTCGCTCGACATGTGTGGCAGGAAATAATCTACTTCAGATGATTTAACGCCATGCTTGTTAAGTGCAGCAGATAAGCCCACGCCACCGTAAGGAACAATATTTTTGCTCAGGAGTTTTACATCCTGCTTGATACTGAGTACAGATTTCTCGATCATCTCATGCGGAGAATATTCGAGATAACTTTTCAGGCTGCCATCTTTCATTTTTTCGCATCCCATGTACATGCATGGAGCCAGTTCATTGGCGTATGAAAAACCTTCGAGCCATTCTACACGCAAGCTGATGCCTGTTTCATTCTTTTTATCAGAGATCAGGAAAGCGGCTGAACCGTCAGACAGCATCCAGCGCAGGAATTCTTTTTCAAAACCGATATACGGGTCATCCATCAATGCTTTCAGTTGCTGTGCCTCATCTTCAAAATTTGCTGAAACCAGTGATTTTGAAAATCTTTCCGAACCTGTTGCAACAGCCTGTGAAACTTCGCCTGTTTTGGTGGCGAGGTAGGCATATTTAAATGCATGCATGCCGGCACAGCAAACACCTGCGGGAGATATCACTTCTGAAGAAGCCATTTCGGGTAACCAGCCGTGTGTCATTACAGCATGGGAAGGCATCATTTGATCAGGAGAAGATGTGCCGCAACTGAGTAATTGAATTGATTTTAATTTCTCAGGATCATTATTAAACAGTTTTCTTACAGCCAGAGCTGTCATCTGTGCATTGGTATGGGTACTGTTACCGTTTTTATCAAGTGCATAGAACCTGTTCTTGATTCCATTGTTCCTCAGCACAATTGCCTTGGAACGTGAAGGAGTGTTGTTGATATAACCAAGATAATCTTCCATCTCATCATTCGACACGGGATCATTCGGAAAGAACGAAGATGTACTGTTGATATAAACCTCTTTAAGCGACATGTATGTTTGATTAATTTACTCCTGAATATTGTTGTTTCTGCCTTTTTATACGGCCTGATAGGAATGGTTTGAAAAAGATAGCATCCACTGTTAATATGATGGGGGCCGCTATAAACAATGCAATGATAAGATAATATTTGAAAGCCACAAGCCAGGGTGTTCTGTTTTTCTTCTTCACGATAATGCCCGCCCACACTGCAAAAATCTTCCTGGCTTTTGATTCTATAAACATCAGGTTGTACTTCACTTCAATGGCTTTTTGAGCAATAAGTTCATCCTGCAAGCCATCCCGGTTTTCCTTTTCAAGATGTTGTAAAACGGTAGCGCCGTAAACCCGGCAATGGGCAATGTCTGCATCTGCAACTCCCGGCTTGGGAAATATGTTCAGGTAACGGTCTTTTTTCCCTTTAAACATCCAGTGGAAGATGGTGATAAAGCTCACAAAGTTTGCATGCTTATCAACCAGGGCCATGCTGCCAACCAGTTTTGCGTCGGCTTCTTTGAGGGATACTTTGATCCTTTCCATGGCGCTGATCCACATATTGCGTGCCCCGGTGATGGTTACAACCGGTGTATTCTGCAGCACATTTCTTACAGCAGGTTCCTGTAAAATGGAATTGCAGGGAATGCTGGGTGAAAGAAACCAGGCCTGGTAACCGAGAATCACAAGGTCGTACCTGTTATGTTTGAGCTGAAATGGTTTGAGTTTTGTTGGAACACTTTTTACGCAATCAGGCATTACAGCAAAAAATGATTTTCCTGTCCAGGGAAAAGGGTAAGCTGTTTCCGGTTCGACCCTCACATTGTCGATATCATGCCCGGCATCAGCCAACGGCTTGCAAAGGTTGGAAAGAATATCGCCAAGCTGACCTGTTTGTGAATAATAGATGACCAGGATTTTTTTTTGCATACCCGTAAAAGCTATGACAGTTTTAAAACTTTCGATGTTTTGCTGTAATCAGCGATTACCTGCTGAAGATAGGAAGGAAGCGTTTTGTAGTGCGTTTTCAGCAACTGGCTGTCTTCTGAAATTTCATTTTTGTATTTCAGCGCCTTGGGTGCATTTTCCTGGATGATGAGCCTGAGAAACCTGTATTCCAGGTTGTCTTTGTCTTTTGCAATGGCATTTTCCAGTTTACTTCTGCCCGATCTGAATGTACTGAGTTTCTCTTTGGCCGTTTTCAGGAAAGAGGCTTTTTTCATCATCAAAGCGCCTTCATAGGCATCTTTTTCTGCAATGGCAGCAGCTTTTACGGAAGAAAGCAGGTTGTTGATTTCTTCAGCATTTTCAGATGCCATGGCCGAATAGTAAGCAGGTTTGCTGAATGATTGTCCGGATGTTTTTAAAGAAGGAAACAATACGGGTAAGCAAAAGACTAAGGCAAATAATAATTTAAGTTTCATCGTATATCTGCTTTATTCCGGTGTTGAATTGTATAGCTACACGTAATAAAACCCGGTATTTTTTTGCGGAGACGAAGGGATTCGAACCCTTGATACAGTTTCCCGTATACACACTTTCCAGGCGTGCTCCTTCAACCACTCGGACACGTCTCCGTTGAATCGCATTTTAGCGGGATGCAAATGTACGGTTTATAAGGTAAGTATCGTGTCGTAAAACAGATAAAGTATAATTAAACCTGTTAAAGAACAGGAAGTAATTGAGTGATTAAATTTTATTCCAAAACCTTCTCCATCTGCATGCTCCTGGACCCTTTAACAAGCACCTGTATTCCCTTAAAATGCTGCTCTCTGAACCATTTTCCGGCATCTGAAGCAGATTCAAAATGATGGAAGTCTGCGGGAAGATTGATATAATCTTTACCAACCAGTGCCACTTCTTTCCAGTTGCTTTTCAGAATGAGTTCTACCAGGGCCTGGTGTTCCCGGATGCTGTCGGTACCCAGTTCCATCATTCCACCAAGAATCAATACTTTATTGTTGCCGGGGATTCGACTGAAATTTTCAACGGCAGCTTTCATGCTGGAAGGATTGGCATTGTAGGCATCAAGGATGATCTTGTTGCCATCTTTTTCCATTAACTGCGACCGGCTGTTGGAAGGAGTGTAATTTTCGAGTGCCATCTTAATGCGCTCATCCGGAACCTGGAATGTTTTCCCGATGCAAACAGCTGCCAGCACATTCGGAAGATTGTAAGCTCCCACAAGTTGGGTATTAATATTATCAATAGCTGCGCCACCCGTTATGGCAACGCTGAGTAATTCTGCATTGGCATCGGCTACCTGCCCGGTTATCATTGCATCTGAAGTGCCGTAACTGATGATGTTGTTTATACCGGCGCTCATTTCCTGCAGGTAATCATAATCTTTAAATATAAAGGCAGCTCCCTGGCTTGCCCTCAGGTAATCAAAAAGTTCCCCCTTGCCCTTTTTTACACCTTCGGGTCCGCCAAAACCTTCTAGGTGGGCCTTGCCGCAATTGGTGATGAGCCCGTGGGTAGGAAGTGTGTACAGGCAATAACCCTCTATCTCTTTCTGGTGGTTGGCGCCCATTTCAACTACGGCCATCTCAGCATCTTTTTTTACACGCAGCAGGGTAAGGGGAATGCCGATGTGGTTGTTGAGGTTGCCCACCGTGGTATAGGTTCTGTAGGTTGATGAAAGCACGGCATGAATGAGCTCTTTGGTAGTTGTTTTTCCATTGCTGCCGGTTATGGCAATAAAAGGAATGGAAAACTGCTCCCGGTGCTTCTTTGCCAACTGTTGTAATGTTTCCAGCACGTTCTCAACCTTGATGATCCGGTCATCGGCTTCGCCGGTATCCTCATCAACTATACTATAAGCAGCTCCATCATTCAATGCCTGTTTGGCGTATTGGTTGCCATTGAAGTTGGGACCCTTGAGTGCAAAGAAAATGTCGCCCGCCTTGATTTTCCTGGAATCTGTTTCAACGGAAGGATTTTGGAGGAATAACTGGTATAAACTGTTGATGTGCATGGCAACAAAAATAAGAAAGCCCGGTTAAACACAAGGATATGTATGGAACACTTAAAATAAAAAGCCCCCGACGAATCGAGGGCTTTTTTATGAAAATCAGTTTATCTTTTTTTCTTTTTGTTCTGCTTGCGTTTGCCGAAGATGTTACCTTCTTTAAATCCAGGTCCTTCAGGCGAACCAAGATAGGTTTGAGCGCAACGGAAACCAACAGTGCTTGAACCCTGGGTTTCTTCCATGAAACGGCGTGCGCCTGGTGAGAGCCAGTATGGCCTGTCGTTCCAGCTACCACCTTTAATAACCCTTGAGTGGTCGCTTACAAGTGATGTAACACCATAACCATAATAAACCTGGCTGGCAGAGTCACCGTCCATATAGTTGATCACGTTGTTGTGCTGGTAGTTTGCACGGTTTTTAACTTCTTCGTCAGAAATATCCACTTTTTTCAGGCGGCCCATGCTGTCTCTTTCATATTCGCCGCTGCTGTTTTTGAAATATTTCTGGAATTTATTACCACGGAAATAGTTGAAATCCTGTCCGTCTACAGAAGTCATGGGCCTGTAAACGTCTTCAACCCACTCACTTACGTTACCACTCATGTTATACAAACCAAAAGAGTTGGGGTAGAAAGATTTGATCGGACCAGGGATAGCAGCACGGTCATTCAAACCTCCTGCGATACCCATGTTATCACCATTACCGCGTTTGAAGTTAGCCAGGAATTTACCCTGCCAGCTTCCCCTGCGGTTATCGCGTAATCCGTTCGGGTTCTTGCTCCATGAATAGATCTGTTGGTTTGAACGGAGTTCTTCACCGCTCTTGCCTTCTTTTTTACGTGGAGAAGGGTTTTGATCAAGTAATCCGTAAGCAGCATATTCCCACTCAGCTTCGGTTGGCAGGCGATATCCCATAGAAAGGATACCATCTTCCATCCTTACCGTTCCGCGTGGTTTACCGTTTACATCTTTTAATGGAGATTTTTTAGGCTTACTTCTTCCCTGGATCATTTCAGGATTCATCAGGTATGTTTCAGTATTGAAAGATCCTTCAGCGCCGGCACCTTTCATTTCCCTTTTGATCGCATCTTTCTTCATGTAACCTTTTTGTACGAGCCTTAACTCGTTCACACGGTCAGTTCTCCAGATACAGAAATCGTGGGCCTGCTGCCATGTTACACCTACAACCGGGTAATAATTATAAGAAGGATACCTGAAATAATATTCTACATAAGGCTCATTATAAGCAAGTTCTTCCCTCCATCCGAGGGTATCAGGAAGGCTCCTGTTGATAACTGCTGTATCACCACTGAATGTATTTTCCAGCCAGTAGAGGTATTCACGATAATGAACATTGGCTACTTCCGTTTCATCAATGAAGAAGGAGTTGATCGTAACACGACGGGGAACATTGTTCCAGTCACCCATTACGTCTTCATCTTTTGCACCCATTACAAATGAACCACCCTGAACGAATACAAGTCCGGGGCCGGCCTTAGGATATTTGATTTTGGCTACGTGGAAATTGCCCATTTTCTTATCATCATAATTCCAGCCCGTAACACTTGACTTGCTTTTTTTAGGAGAGCATGAACTAAGAGAAAGAGCAGCGGCAGCTGCGATTATCAGATTTCTACCTGAAAATAAGTTTTGCATGTTCATTCGTTTTGCAAATTGATTAACGAAAGGTTTTCTTTTATATTGTATAATGGGGGTTATACAGTTTGCGAATATAAATACTTTCAACCAAACTGAAATATTTTTAGAAACGGTTGTGGAAACAATCGGGGTAATTAACAAGCGGTTTATAAATGCCGATTCACCGAAATCATTCCCGCTGCCTGATTTTGCTTTTATTTTATCTATGTAAATGGCAAATCTGTGTGCAGTTATACAATATTATTTTTACGGGATACGTTCTTTGTTCTGAAATTTGATATTTGAAATGTATTTCTCCCTATTTTTGTAAGCGATTTATTTACAATCATTCCGGGAAATATTTTTGTTTTTTTTAACAGAAATGATATTTTTAATTGGTGGTTTGAATAAATCCCATATTTTTACAGCTCAATAAAACTATTAAATCATCGCTTATAGAGGTAAGTCTACCTAACCAAGACAAAACAAACGCATGAAACAAGCAACTTTGAAACTTACTGCCCTGGTTATGTTACTAGGTGGCGCAGTAACTATGACCAAAGCTCAGAATTCAGACCCAATTCAAGTAGTAACTTCAGCTGTTCCATTCTTACGTATTTCTCCTGATGCCCGCTCTGGTGGTATGGGTGAAACAGGAATAGCAACCGCTCCGGATGCAAACTCAAACTTCTGGAATCTTGCAAAAACTCCTTTCAGCACCAACAAAGCAGGTATCGGTGCAACTTATACTCCATGGTTGAAAGACCTCGGATTGAATGATGTATATTTAATGTCATTGGCTGGTTATTACAAACTGGATGACATGCAGGCTTTATCTGCTTCTGTAAGGTACTTCAGCCTTGGTAATATCCAGTTCACTGATGCCAATGGTAGCCCACTGAACACTTTCAGGCCAAGGGAATTTGCCATTGACCTGGGATATTCAAGGAAACTTTCAAAGAAATTCTCTTTGGGTGTTGCTTTACGTTATATCAGCTCTGATCTCGCCGGCGGTAATATCAACGGTATCACTTATAAGAAAGGTAGTACAGTTGCCGGTGACCTTCACCTGTATCATCACGGAGCAAAAGAAAATGGCCAGGGCTTCAACTGGGGTCTTACCCTCAGCAACCTGGGTGGAAAAATCTCTTACTCTGGAGATGCTAATCAAAAAGACTTCATCCCTGCTAACTTAGGCCTGGGTGGTGCTTATACTAAAGTATTCGATGCAGATAACAAACTGACTTTTGCTTTAGACCTCAACAAACTGATGGTTCCAACTCCTCCAAGTGCTTCTGACTCAGCTGGTCTGGTTAGCTACCACAACAAAGGTGTTGTTAGCAGCTGGTTCAGTTCTTTCGGCGATGCTCCTGATGGCGGTGGCGAAGAACTTCGCGAAGTTACCGGTTCAATCGGTGCTGAATACACTTACAAAAATCAATTCAGCTTCAGGGCTGGTTATTTCTACGAAAATCCTGACAAAGGAAACCGTAAATACTTCACACTCGGAGCAGGTTTGAAATACAACGTTGTTGGTATCAACTTCGCTTACATCCTGCCTTCTGGTTCAGGTGTTAACCGTAACCCACTCTCAAACACACTGCGTTTCAGCCTCGTGTTTGGTCTTGATGGAAAGAAATAATAATAACTCATTGTTATAATAAAAAGCGCTCCGTTTCGGGGCGCTTTTTTATTTCTGCCAAACATCGATCACGCTCATCGGTATATCCACTTCTTTCATATCTTGCTCTTTTTTAATGATCTTTGTAAACTTATGTCATACAGAATCGGTTCAGGAATAGATTTTCATCAGCTGGCAGAAGGCCGGGAACTATGGATTGGAGGCGTTTTGATTCCCCATCACAAAGGGGCGGTTGGTCACAGCGATGCCGACGTTTTACTGCACGCCATCTGTGATGCCATGCTGGGGGCGCTCTCATTGGGTGATATAGGAAAGCATTTTCCTGATACCAATATGGCATTCAAGAATATCGACAGTAAAATACTGCTTAAAAAAACATTTGAACTGATACAGCAGCAGGGGTATTCAATAGTAAATGTTGACAGCACGCTTTGCCTGCAGGCTCCTAAAATTGCCCCCTTTGTTCCTGCTATGCAGGAAGCGGTTGCGGGTATATTGGAGGTTGGTTTGCAGGATGTTTCAATCAAGGCAACCACCACTGAAAAAATGGGGTTCGCAGGCAGGGAGGAAGGGCTTGTGGCCTATGCAACAATACTTTTGAAGAAAACAGACTCCTGATATCACTACCATGACCAACGTTGAAATTAAAATAGTAAACCGATCAGCAAACCCGGCTCCGGAATATGCAACTCCCGGATCTTCAGGCATGGATATAAGGGCATTCCTGGATAGCCCGGTAGGCTTAAGGCCATTTGAAAGAAAACTGATCAGTTCGGGTTTGTATGTTGAGTTGCCGCAAGGTTATGAAGCTCAGATCCGGCCACGAAGCGGCCTAGCCCTGAAACAGGGAATTACATGCCTCAATACGCCGGGAACAATCGATAGCGATTATCGTGGAGAGATCAAAGTATTGCTCATCAACCTGAGTGCTGAAGAGCAGGTGATCAACCCCGGAGACAGGATAGCGCAGATGGTAATCTGTAAAGTTGAAACAGCTGACCTGAAATTGGTACAGCAATTGGATGAAACAAAGAGAGGCGATGGCGGGTTCGGCCATACAGGGCTTCAATAAAATACAGCAAAAATGAGATTTATTACAGCAGGGAT
>JAFDXA010000231.1 GCA_018268185.1 Bacteroidota bacterium | reverse complement strand
TTTGCTTCTCCAAAAAAGTATCAAAAAAAGAGCCCGGAAAAAGGATACGCCGCTTTTTCCGGATGGTTCCCTGATTAAGCTTTAGTACTACTGTAAACTCAAATTCAGTTCCCTGATCTGTAATTTTAACCAGCATAAACCAAACCGTAAAGTAAAACAATCAAAACCTCAATAGCACAACACGTTTCATTTTACATTGTTACCGGTCTATATCCGGGATCACCAGGTCCAGTGTTCCCATCATCGCAACCAGGTCGCCCAGTTTGCTTCCCCTTGCCATCTGGTCGAGGGCCGACAGGTTTGAAAATCCCGGTGACCTGAACTTGATCCTGTAAGGTGTTGTTCCGCCTTCACTTACTATATATATACCGAAATCGCCTCTGGCCGTTTCCACCCTCGAATAAAATTCACCCTTCGGCAATTTGATAACCGCTTTTGTTTTCGCCTGGAAATCTCCTTCAGGAATATTATCGATCAGTTGTTCGATAATACTGATGGATTGTTTCATCTCCCTGATCCGCACCATATACCTGGCCAGCGAGTCGCCGGCGGTTTCCAGCACTTCTTCAAACTGTACTTTATCGTATACATCGTAAGGATATAGTTTCCTTACATCGCATGATACGCCGCTTCCCCTCGCAGTGGGGCCTGAGCAGCCGAATGAAATGGCATCTTCCTTCGACAGGTATCCTACGTCTTTCATCCTGCTCTGGAAAATGATATTGCCCGTTACCAGCTCATCATATTCATTTACTTTGGATTTAAATAGCTGAATAAAATCCTTCACTCTTTTTTGAAAGTTGGGATGAATATCAACCATCACGCCGCCCGGCACCATGTAATTCATGGTCAAGCGGGCGCCGCATGTTTCTTCCATGATATCATTGATCGTTTCTCTTTCACGAAATGCATGAAAGAAAGGTGTGAATGCTCCAATATCCATAGCCATGGCGCCCCACCACAATTCATGTGATGCAATACGGGTAAGTTCATCCATCAGCACACGTATCACCTGGGCTCTTTCGGGAACTTCTATCTGCATGCCTTTTTCAACTACCAGGGCGCAGCAATGATTGTTGATGTGTGCAGAAAGATAATCCATACGGCTCGTTACATAAATGAACTGCCGGTAAGTAAGGCTTTCACACATTTTTTCAATGGAGCGATGAATATAGCCAAGGTGAGGTTCTACTTTTTTGATCGTTTCACCATTCAACGTAATAACAAGATGCAGTACACCGTGTGTGGCTGGGTGTTGCGGACCAACATTGATGATGAGGTCTCCTTCTGCGTTTGTTGTTGCTACGTGTTCGAGCATAATATCAATGCTGGAGTAAAATAAGCTTACCCCGTTATTTAATTTGTTTTACTATCAAAATAACCAATAGCCTCTTGCGTTTATAAACATTTCTATATTTACTTTTTTGCTTCTCCAAAAAAGCAACAAAAAAGGAGCCCGGAAAAAGGATATATCGCTTTCCCCCTGGTTCGTGTGACACGAACCAATGCTTAGATTAAGCTTTTGTACTACTGTAAACTCAGATTCAGTTCCCTGATATTTAAGCGCCCTATACATCTGGAACACTTTTAAGTGTACAAAAGACTGCCATTCATTCTACAGTTTTATCATATTAACCGGATCATCATAATCTTTCCGCATCGGGTGTCTTCCTTCCCAGCCATCGGGAAGTATCAACAACCGCAGATCGGGGTGATTGAGAAAATTCACACCAAACATTTCATACGCTTCCCGTTCATGAAATTCAGCCGTTTTCCAGATATGGTTCACAGTTTCCACTTCCGGCTTTTTATGATCCAGTTTTACTTTGATTACAATCGAATGGCGATGGCTTGTTGACTCAAGATGGTATACCATGCCAATATGCGTTTTCCAGTCTACGCAGGTAACACAGAAAAGATAATCGAAACCCAGCGCTGCCTCATTCCGCAGTGCTTTCGCCAACAACAACCATGCTGCTGCTTCAACATTGGCAGTAAGCAATGCTGTTCCTTCTTCAAAAGTGATAGCAGGGAGAATTTCGGTAAGCCTGGTCTTTAATGCTTCGTTATCCATCTATACAATACCTGGTTGTGTTAATTATATACCTTGTTTGATCTGTTCTCTTGTCATACCCGCCTTGATCTTTTCCTGCAGGCTGATCAATGCATGCAGCAAAGCCTCCGGCCTTGGCGGGCAACCTGCTACATATACATCAACAGGAATGATATGATCCGCTCCTTTCACCACAGAATAAGTGTTGTAAAAGAAAGGGCCTCCACTGATCGCACAGGCGCCCATGGCGATCACGTATTTCGGATCGGCCATCTGGTCGTACAATCTTTTTAAAACAGGAGCCATTTTATTTACGATCGTTCCGGCAATGATGATCACATCGGCCTGCCGTGGAGAAGCCCTTGCCACTTCAAATCCAAAACGGGAAAAATCGTATTTGGCTGAAGCTGTTGCCATCATTTCTATACCGCAGCAGCTGGTAGCAAAAGTGAGCGGCCAGAGTGAATTGGAGCGTGCCCAATTGATAATATCATCGAGCTTGCTCAGCACTATGCCACCGCCGGGAGTTTCATGCACCTGCCCGGGAAATTTAACTGCTTTATTTTGTTGATCGCTCAAGAAATCTGGTTTGACAAAACAATGGTCATAAGGTTAGGATCAAAAATTATTTGTACACCGATCATCCGCTATCCAGCATCCAACTACCAGTTTCCATTCTACACCCACTTCAATGCCCCTTTCTTATGAGCATACAGGAAACCGATGAACAGGATAAAGAAGAAAATGATCACTTCAACCAATGCGATCATGCCGATCTTCTTAGCCACTACGGCCCATGGGTAAAGAAACACCAGTTCTACATCGAATATCAGGAATATCAGTGCAAATAAATAATAACCAACGTTGAGTTGCATCCATGTTTTTCCCCTCGTGGGAATACCACATTCGTACGGTTCTGCCTTTTGAGGATTTTTGGTTGCCCGGGTAACAATTTTTGCAATAAGGATAGCAATGGTAGAAAAGAATAACGCCGCAATAATCAACACGATCATGGAAGCTGCACCCATAGCAAACTGTTAGTTTAAGTAGTTACGCTACAAGGTACTGAAAAAAACTTAACAATGTTTAAATGGTGGAAATGTATTTGCACAGAAATAAGTGCTGATAACATTACCTGTATAGGCATTGTACCATTTAGTTTTGATTGTTTGGGTTTACAATTTGTTTAAGCTGGTTGAAACACATGCCAGGGAACTGAATTTGAGTTTACAGTAGTACAAAAGCCAACCATTGGCTCCTGTGATACGGAGCTACGCATGGGACTTTGAAAAAGTGAACACAAATAATATTATCCATATATCTCCTGGTGAATGGATTTCCTGTCGTAACCCATTTCCATGATCGTTTTTTTAGCTTCGTCGATCATACCTCTCCAGCCGCATAGTAAGAAATCCGCTGGTTGCCTTTCCGCACAGAGCTGCTGGTAAACGGCGTGCACATAACCAGTTGCTCCATCCCATTGCTCCCTTGATAAGGTTGGGATATAACGGAAGCCGGGCATGTCTTTTTCAAGAGATTTGAGTTCTTCGTAATACAGGAGTGTATCTTTTGTTCTGCATCCGAATATGAGATAGATATTTTTATAAGAGATGTTGTTGTTTTTAATATGATGCACCATACTTCTGAAAGGTGCAATACCCGTGCCGGTGCAGATCAGGAAAAGATCATGCTCCAGTTGCTCTTTCAGCGTGAATACACCTTGCGGCCCCCTGAGGGTTACTTCATCCCCTACTTTAAGGTCAAATAAAAAAGGGGTTCCGGCGCCCTGCTTATCCAGCACGATCACCAGTTCAAATACATTGGTGCCATCAGGCCAGGAAGCAATGGAATAACTGCGCCATCTCTTATTTGGCTTTTCATGAATGGGAAGATCCAGTGTAACAAACTGGCCGGGCTTGAAATCAAATGAACCCAGTTCAGGAACTTCTATCCAGAACCTTCTTGTATCTTTTGTTTCGTCAACCAGCTTTGTGATTTTACCGGTGCGCCAGGGTTGTAGAGCCATATTATTTTATAATAAGCTGCAAAGATAACTATACAAATATGATTTGATAAAGGAAGCCACTTTCGAAAATGGTTATTTATAACACAAGTTCCGCTTACTTGGTTCGTGCGGACACGAACCAAGGCTTATCGCTAAGCTCAGGGTAATGACGCCACAGGCTGCTGCATCATCAGCAGTTTTATTGAATATTTGTTACCGTAAGTTTAAACCCGGATTTGACAAGTACCTGGATGTTTGGATACACCCGTACACTTCTTACAGATGCATTGCCATTGAGAACAGGATTGTTGCTGATGTTACCCGGAACGATCACATCTGTATACTGATCCGGCACCGCAACACAGTTCCAGTTGCCCGGCGTTTGCCAATCGTTGCTAACAGCGCCCGTCCAGATGGTTACAAACCTCAATGTAACCGAAGGCCCATTCAATCCATCTACCACACACCTGTATTTACGGCCGGTGTAAGATGTAGGAATGTTCAGCATCAACAGGCTGTTGGTATTGGTGCCGACATAATTTGCATTGTCGGTAATGTCTGCAAAGCCTGAACCACTGTCTTCCTGCCATTGATAATTTGTACCCAGGGAAGCCGATGTGAAATTGATAACCGAGCCCGGACAAATATTACTTGAAGACGGTTTGATATCAGCCTTGCTCAACCAGCATTCACTGAAACTGTTCACTGTGAATTCTGCATAGTAACCATTATCATAAGGAATGATAGCGGTATTGGCCGGTGTGATAAACTGGAAGTAGCCGGTAAGGTCATCATCCAATGTTCCGTTCTCTTCTGAATGCTCTCCACTGTACTTTGTTACACCGAGTTCATAAGGATCGTATGCCGTTGTGCAGGTGCCACAGCCCGATGCATTCAGCAGGTTATTGGCTTCATCGTCTGTGAAATAAAGACGAACCTGTACATTGCCGGTGGGTGCATTGGCACTGCTGATGACGATATTCCTGTCGAGGTAATACTGGTTGTTGCTGTAACGGGGAGCGCCGGCATAAGGATAAACATCAATAGTAGTATTGCCCAGGTTTTGCCCCAAGGGGTTTACAGCAGCTATTATCTTTCCCGCCGAATAAAAATTAACCCAGTTGTTTCCACTAACGGGCTGACTCAACCCCGTGAGCTGCCCACCGGTATACACAGCAGCTTTATCAAACACATGTACATCATCAATGCCTACACCTTCATAGGTTACGCCACCATCGCTGGCCATAACGATACGGAAACGCATGGTGCCTGCATAAGGAGGAATATCAATACTGGCCACATGCCATTTCAGTTTTGAAACACGCCAGTTGTTATCCGGTGAATTATCGTACCAGTTGGTGCCGCTGCCAACAGTACCCAGTTTATTCCACACTTTACCATCTGTTGAATATTCAACCCAGGTATAATCATAATCCTGTTCTACCTGGAATATGTGGCTGAAAGAAAGAACCGGTTGTGTTAATCCGCCAAGGTAAAAACACGGAGAATATAAATAGGATAATTCATTATCGCTGTAAGAGCCGGTAAGATTGGTAACCCAGGCCTTATCGCCGTTGGCCGCTTTGAAGATATTTGTTTTTGTTGGCGTTCCCCATTGCCAGGTTGTATTGCTTCCTTTGGTGAACCAGTTGCCATTGCCGGATTCAAAGCCTTCGAGGTAAGGATAATTTGTGATCACCGGGCTGTTGTGCAGGCTGTACTGAACGATGCTGTCGTTGCTTTGGTAATTATCTCCCGGCGCTGTGAGCCAGCAATCAAATGAATAATCAATATAAGCTGAGAGATCGGCCCTGGTGCTGAAAGTATAATTCAGCGACTGGTTGGCTGCAATGGAAGGAATGGTTTCTGTAACAACAGCGCCGCCATTGAACCGGTAATTCACCTGTATATTGTTTACTGTTGTATTGGTGTAATTCTTCACCTTGATCGTAACAGGATAATTATTATCAAGTCCACAGCCATCTTTGAGTGGCGATGTTATCTGCGTTAATGCAATATCACCGATAGCTTCTGAAATTTTGATATCATCAAAAGTATAACCATCATCCTGGTCGAGTACCGGGTTGGCCAAGTTGGCTGATGTAATCCCTTGCTGCCCTATCTTAACCTGGAAGGCAGCGCCGATCGTTTGAGGAACAGCAACCGTATCCATGATGTCGTTAATATTGATGATGCCGTGTTTCCACTGGCCAAGATCATTCTGATTTTCTATAAGATCATAGGCATATACCCAAGGCTGGTTATCGCCACCTCTTATCCACACCTTGTTATCCGGGTTTGGTTGCTGACCGTGATTTTTATAATTGAAATCAATACGCAGTTGTTTGCTGCTGTAGTTGCTCAGGTTCCAGGTCATCAGCAAACTATCAGTATTCAGGTTGCCGTAAGGCGATTGATCCAGCGTGATGGCTCTGTTGCCACTGTAAGCGAAACCTGTATTTACAAAAGTTCTCGCCCTTCCCCTTGTTGAACCCGGTTTAAAATCTACCCGGTCATCGCCATCAATACCCATTGCGTTGGCTGTATATTCGGCTATGGTTGTTGATTCAAAATCATCTGTTAAAGGTAATGTCAATACAGGGTTGGCCAGATTTTTTATAACAACAGTAACCGTATCATCCGATGCTTGTGTATCACCCGTTTTCTTCACCCAGGCTTTGATCGTATAGGTTCCCGGCGTGGCAAAGGCTGCTGTAGCGGCAAAATTATGTGTGTATGTTCCCAGCGAAGCAAGATTCACATTATCTGTTTCGGTGATAATAGCGCCGCCATTAACCTGGTAAGAAAGATCATAGGAACCCGATGAAGTAATGTTATCAAGGTTCCTGATGCGGAGCTTGACCTGCTCGGAAGCCGATAATGCCGATGAAGTGAATTGCCTTCCCGTAACCGGGCCATCAATGCCAACAGCTTTAAAATTTCCATCAAAAGCAGCAAGGCTGCAGGCGCCTGTTCCGGGTGTAATTTTTTCCGACAGGCTTCTTCTTCCTCTTACAGATCCGTTCTTTGCTGCAACAGCAAAACGATATTCTGTAATGTTGTTCAATCCACTTACAAGAAAACTGTTTGCCGCTGTATTCCCGATCAAGGCCATACTATCACCCTTCAATTGAAATACATCATAGGATGTTGCCGATGCAATGGCTGCCCAGTTGAGTTGCACATAACCCTCACAGGGAACGCTGAGTGGTGTTGAAAGAACAGGCTGGCCCAGCACGGTAAATGTATAATCACTCTGGTCTGTGAGTGCAGTTGAATTCCTCGTTATCCTTATTTTATAATTATTGGATGCGGTATTCGGCACAACCCAGTTGTATGCCCTTGCTGCAGCCGGTACATTATTGCTGTTCGCATCAAGCAGGTTCCAGCTGGTTCCATTGTTATCTGAATATTCAATGCTGAATGTATTCGCTTCACTGCCATAAGCCGACCAGCGGATGTTTTCTGTTGTTCCCGGAACCAATGTTTCCCCCCCGAAAGGATATTCAACCGTTACACCGTTCACATCAACCTGGTACGTTAAGTAATACAGTTGAGGCCCCTGCGGAACAGCAAAGCCATTCACATTTACCACATACGTACCGGCTGCAGGAACATCAACCACTACCTGTTCAATATTATTGATATGATCCGCCTGTTCGGTTGCTGCTGCATATTCAACAGCTGGATTTAATACCAATGGCAGATGCAGCAACGAGCCGGGATCGGTAACTTTAAGATCAAGATCGTTTACCAACGCTACCGATGAATTGGCTGCTGCCGGATAATCAGCCCAGTACAACAATACCTTCAGCCTCCTGGCTCCTGCGGGCACTGTAATATTATAGGATTGGTTTTGCGATGTGCTGATCGTATTACTGAAATAACGGTTTGCTTCCATTGCCTCTGCTGCTTTTCTTGCATTCAGCATTCCGAATCCATATACATAATCAGGACCCGCATTTCCAAGATCTTCCGCCGTATTGCACATGATGGTTTTTAACAGCGCTGCTTTTGCATTTGCCCCGCTATGAGTTTTACGGTAATCCTCCTGCAGCAAAGCGGTAACACCTGTTACAACAGGAGCCGCCATACTGGTTCCGTAATTTAGGGCATAGCTGTCGTTGGGATAAGTTGATAAGGTTGCATAGCCATTTGCAACGATCTCGGGTTTTATCCTGCCATCCTGCGCCGGGCCGCGACTGCTGAAACTGGCGATGGCATAAGTAGCCTGGTCCATGGCGCCAACCGTGATCACATTCTTGGCGCATTGCCAGCCCGACTTCACCGTACCATACGAAGGATTGTTTCCCGAACAGGAATAAGAGCCATCGTTACCGGCAGCGATCACGTGCAGCACTTCATCGTAATTACGCATTTGCACATCTACATAATTACTCATCACATCATATTTCTTATTTCCTGCACAACCCACTGCAGATGAGTAATAGGAATTGTTGGTGGCGATCATGTTGTAATCCGTTATATAAGCCGGTGTATTTACGATCACATCGCTGAACCACTGGCTTACAATATGTGCTTTGGGCGCCATGCCCTGGTTGCGTGGATTGAGAAATCCTGCACCAGCTGTTGTGCCGGAAGTATGGGTTCCATGGTAATCCCATGGAAAAGGATGCCGTGCTATGATCTTACCATTGAAATCAATATGGGTGGAAATATCGGCATTGTCGCCAACCCCTACCACCACATCTTTCCCTGAAAGATTGCGGCCTGCCAGCGACTGCAGGCTGCTGATGCCGTGCAATGCAATATCGTTGTAGTTGATGATCTTATCTTTTAAGGATTGCAGGCTGATATAACTTACATAAGGCAGCGCTGCAATAACCGGGAGTTTGCGTACATCAGGCTGAACAAAGATCGTGTTGGCTGTTTCGAGTTTTGATGTTGCGATAACAACGCCGGCCTGTTTCAATGCAGCAATGGCTTCCGCTTTGTTTTCCGCTGCAAAAAGATCAATGGCAAACACTTCTTTTTCCTGCCTGCTGATGTTATTACGGTAATTAAAAAGTGAAGGCCCCGTTTTGTAGTTTTCCGGTATTGCATTGATGGAAACGATGTTCAGCCGGCCTGAATTTTCAAAATCAAAATCCGCTTTGATGATTGCCAGGAAAGCATTTTCGGGAATATACTGAAGAAGCCTGATGCCCGACGCTTTCAACTGTTGCTTTTCTGCTTCTGCAGGTATTGCAGCAAACTGAACAACGGTATAATATGACCCATTATAGAGCGTACGATTGATATCATCTTTCCTGAAAGTTCGCCTGCTGATATTTTCTGCAGCATTAAAATCAGCATTGGCAAAATGTATCGGCTTCCCGGTTCCCTGGGAAAAAGCAGCGGTTGACAGGCATATAAAGAATATGCCGAGGATCGGTACAAAACGGTTCATCATAATATTAGTTTGTGGCTCCTCACTGAAAATACGCAGGTTTGTTCTCCGCGGTTCCCGGAAACAGGCCTCAACAAAAATATACACAAAAACAGGTATGCAACGAATTGTTGAAGCATTTTGTTTTGGGTGGCTTCGTATCTTTGCGGCCGATGAACCTGGAAGTGTTGCTGAATGCGTATCGGAATGACCCCCGCTGTTTCCAGATTGCGGAGAGGATCGCTTTGCCCGAACCGCAGCACCTGCACCTAAAAGGCCTCAATGGAAGCGCTTCACAATTTGTTCTGGCGGCCATTTTCAGTCAGCAAGCTTCCGCAGAAAGCAATCACCTCGTAATTTTAAGAGACAGCGAAGAAGCTGCCTATTTTCACAACACACTGGAGAATATCACCGATGCTCTCGATATTTTTTACTTCCCTTCTTCTTTCAAGAATAAGAAAAATTACCAGTTGCTCAACAGCAGTCATGTTATGCTGCGTACCGAGGCGCTCACCAAAATTGCAGCAGGTGGTAATAAGAAGATCGTGGTAACCTACCCCGAAGCACTTTTTGAAAAAGTGGTGCTTTCAAAAACACTTTCAGAAAACATCATCCGCATCAAGCAGGCCGATGTATTGGATGTAAACGGTACGCTGGAAAAATTTGTTGACTATGGTTTTGTGCGAACCGATTTTGTGTACGAACCCGGGCAGTTTGCCATCAGGGGCGGTATCCTGGATATCTATTCTTATGGAAATGAAAAGCCGTATCGTGTTGAACTATTCGGCAACGAAGTTGACAGTATCCGCATATTCGATCCAGA
>JAFDXA010000230.1 GCA_018268185.1 Bacteroidota bacterium | reverse complement strand
TTTTACAAGTGCGGCCAGCAAAGCTTATGGAGATAATATGGTAGAAGTAGAACCGGGTGTATGGGCATTTTATACGGGAGATATTAACCAGGATGGAGGCATTGATGGCCAGGATATGAATTACATAGACAACGACAATGGTTTCTTTGGCTACAATGATGCCGATATAAACGGAGATGGCGGTACCGATGGCCAGGATATGAACTTTATTGACAACAATTCGCAGTTAGGAATTTTTTACGCCCAACCATAAACTTATTTTGATCGTTTCCAGTTAAGGCTGTTCCGGGCTTCCCGGGCAGCTTTTTCTTTTGCAATGATTTGAATAAAGTTTTAGCGGCCGGATGTCTCTCAGCGCTAAGCATTATATTCGCAGCTATGACACCGGAAAGAAGTGAAAGACTCAATAGCGTCCTGAACAAAAGGCAACCGAATATAACAGTAGTATTGGAAAACGTTGCAGATCCCCACAATATCTCTGCCGTTATGAGAACCTGTGATGCCATAGGAGTGCAGGATATCTATGTACTGAATACAGATATACAGCGGCATAAAAAATGGGGCGCCAAAAGCAGTTCCAGTGCAGCCAAATGGCTTACTGTTCACCAGTTCACCGATGTGAAATCATGCTTTGAAGCGCTGCGGAAAAATTACAATAAAATTTACATTACCCACCTGGCAGACGATGCTGTGAGTTTGCATCAGCTCGATCTTACAGAATCAGTTGCACTCGTATTCGGAAATGAACATTCAGGAGTAAGCGATGAACTGATCGGCCTTTGCGATGGCAATTTCATCATACCGCAGGTTGGCATCATCAAATCACTCAATATTTCTGTTGCCTGTGCAGTTACGCTTTACGAAGCATACAGGCAGAAAAGTATTGCCGGGCATTACAGCAAACAACAGCTTTCCCCGGAACGCATGCAGCAATTAAAAACCGAGTGGGGCTTTCTGAGTGAGGAGTAATTGTATGGTTGTTTTATCATTATTGTTCGGGAAAATCTTTCTCCCCGGCCTCATAAAAAAGGTGGAATAAAAGTATCCCTTATCTAAGGGGTTTTACTTGAAATGCTCGCCAGGCAATCATTCAAACAGAAAATAAATGTTTGCCAGCACAGCAGCGGTTGACTTATTATCTCATTCAGTAAGTTTCGTTCAAAAGAATCCAGGTCTGCCATTTATGTAAGAAATCCCGGAGACTCATCTTTTTGATCATCCAATCAATAACTTTACCTGAAACATCTTCTTTATGCGTTATTTCTTTTTGATCATTCTTGCCGGCCTTACAGGCAATATCTCTGCGCAGAACAAAAAGCCATTGGATCATTCTGTGTATGATGGCTGGAAATCATTATCTGAAAAACTTATCAGCAATGATGGGAATTATATCGTGTACAGCATCAATCCGCAGGAAGGAGATGGCAATATGATCGTCCGGAATATAAAGACCAATTACAGTCTTACCGTGCAACGAGGTTACGGAGCGGTGATCAGTGAAGACAGTAAGTATCTTTTCTTTAAGATAAAACCATTTTTCCAGGATACCCGGCAGGCGAAAATAAAGAAGACGAAAGCTGATGACATGCCCAAAGATTCACTCGCTATTATAACATTGGGCCAGGATAGTGTGGTAAAGATCAGCCGGGTGAGATCTTTCAAAACAGCCGATAAAGGCTATGGATGGATCGCCTACCTGATGGAAAAACCTTTGCCAGATACCAGTGCAAAGAAAACGGTTGAAAGCGATTCTGTAAAAGCCAGGATAAACATGCTGGCAAAGATCGCAGATTCGGTAATCCGCAGGTCGCTGGATTCTGTAAAAGGAAAGATCGACAAAGAAGAAGTGATAGCCGCTGCAAAAAAAGCAGTGAAGGAGATATATAAAAAAGCCGATGGGCTCCCTGCCTGGGCACTGGATGCTGAAGGAGATGATGCTTCTGCTTCGGGAGCTGAAGGAACAGACCTTGTGGTACGCAATACATCAACAGCCAGGGAACGCACATTCGCTTTGGTAAGCGATTATCTTTTTGATGAAAAAGGAGATAAACTGTTGATAGAAACGGTAAAGAATCCCAAAGATTCAAACAGCAAAGCGCTTGTATTGATCTATAACCTCGCTGCCGACCGGCTTGATACCGTAATGCGTGGTTTCAATGATGCAAAGAATTTTGCTTTTGATAAGGAGGGATATCAGCTTGCATTTGTGGCTGAACGGGATAGCAGCGCCAGGGCATTGCAGAAATTTTACCGGCTCTGGTATTACAAAGCCATGCAGGATTCGGCTACAGTGATGGTTGAAAAAAATACCATTGGGATGCGGCTCGGCTATACTGTTAGTGAAAATGCAAATCTTCTTTTCAGTAAAGATGGAAGAAAATTATTTTTCGGAACAGCGCCTGTTCAACCGGCAAAAGATACCAGCCTTGTGGATTTTGAACTGGCAAGGCTGGATGTATGGCATTACAACGACGATTATCTTCAGCCTCAGCAATTAAAACAGCTGGCGCAGGAACAAAAAAGGAGTTATATGGCAGTGATGCAGCCCGGCATGCATGAAGTGGTTCAATTGGGAGCTGAAGACGCAGAGAATATTGCTCTCGTAGATGAAGGCAATGCCGATTGGGTGCTGGCACAAACCACCAAAGGCAACCGCATCAACAACCAGTGGGAGGGGAGAACCAGGATCACGGCATATATTGTAAGTACAGTTGATGGAAAAAGAAAATTGGTTCAGTCGAACAGCCTGGGCAATTTCAATGCATCACCGAAAGGAAAATATGTTTACTGGTACGATCCAGTGGTTAAAAATTATTTCACTTACAATGTAGCAACGGGAGCTGTGAAAAACATTACAGAGAAGATCACCGAGCCTTTGTATGATATTGAAAACGATGTGCCCGATTACCCGGGAAGCAATGGTATTACCGGTTGGACTACCAATGACCGTTACCTGCTGCTGAATGATATGTATGATATCTGGCAGGCAGATCCGGAAGCTGTAGAAATGCCCAAAAATATTACCAATGGATGGGGAAAGAAAAATAAAACAGAACTGGCCTATATCAACTTCGATAAAGAAAAAAGATTCATAGAACCAAATGAAACGATCCTG
>JAFDXA010000022.1 GCA_018268185.1 Bacteroidota bacterium | reverse complement strand
GTAATCGTTAACAGAACATGGTATTTTGCCAAGTTGTTTGCTTAATTCAACAACGGTATCGGTAACTTCTTTACGGGTAGCATATCCATTGATGATCTCTACCAGTTTCATTACCGGAACGGGATTCATGAAGTGCATGCCGATCACATCACCTGCTCTTTTGGTAACAGCTGCGATTTTTGTGATAGAGATGGAAGAAGTATTGGTAGCCAGGATACAGCCTGCTGGCGCTGCTTTATCCAGTTCTTTGAATATTTCCAGTTTCAGGTTAACATTTTCGGTAGCAGCTTCTACAACTATGTCGGCATTTTTTACCCCATCTGCAATGTTGCTGAGGGTATTGATGTTGCCCAATGTTGATTTTTTCTGATCTTCTGTAATACTTCCTTTAGTAATCTGCCTGTCGAGATTTTTGGTGATGGTATCAACAGCCTTCTGCAACTGGGCGGCATTAACATCAATAAGTGTAACTGCAAAACCCGACTGGGCAAATACGTGTGCGATACCATTTCCCATAGTACCTGCACCGATCACTGAAACATTTTTAATAGCCATCTCTTCGATTATTTTGGATTTTGAATTGTAAATTTTAAATCGTCAAAATCTAACAACGTTTGAAATTCATAATTCAACATTTATAATTTATTACTTAAAAGCATTGATGCCTGTTACATCCATACCTGTAATGAGCAGGTGAATGTCGTGCGTACCTTCATAGGTGATCACACTTTCCAGGTTCATCATGTGGCGCATTACAGAATACTCGCCGGTGATTCCCATGCCACCCAGCATCTGGCGGGCATCCCTGCAGATATTGGTTGCAATTTCACAGGCATTTCTTTTGGCCATGCTTACCTGTTGAGGAGTGACTTTTCCTTCATTCATTAAAACACCAAGGCGCCAGTTAAGCAGTTGTGCCTTGGTAATTTCAGTGATCATCTCGGCCAGTTTCTTTTGTTGCAACTGGAAGCCGCCGATCGGTTTGCCAAACTGTATTCTTTCCTTGCTGTAATTAAGAGCCGTATCATAACAATCCATGGCAGCGCCGATAGCACCCCAGGCAATACCATAACGGGCTTTGGTTAAACAACCCAACGGCCCTTTGAGCCCCTTCACATTCGGCAGGATATTTTCTTTAGGAACTTTTACATTATCAAATACCAGTTCGCCGGTGGCGCTGGCACGCAGGCTCCATTTGCCATGCGTGGTTGGTGTGGTAAATCCTTCCATGCCTCTTTCCACGATCAGGCCCTGTATCTCATTTTGTTCATTTCTTGCCCAAACCACCGCAACCTGTGCAAAAGGTGCATTGCTGATCCACATTTTAGAACCATTCAGGATCACATGATCACCTGCATCTTTGATATTGGTAAGCATGCTGCTGGGGTCACTTCCGTGGTTGGGTTCTGTTAAACCAAAGCATCCCAGCCATTCACCACTTGCCAGTTTTGGAAGATACTTATTGCGTTGTTCTTCGTTTCCATATTGATAGATCGGGAACATCACCAGGCTTCCCTGTACGCTGGCCGTAGAACGAACACCACTGTCGCCACGCTCCAGCTCCTGCATCATCAGTCCGTAACTGATATAGTCAAGGCCACCTCCGCCATACTGTTCAGGTACAGTAGGACCAAAGCAACCAAGTTCACCCAGTTGTTTAACGATCTGTTGAGGAAACTCCGCACGTTGTGCGTAATCTTCAATGATAGGAGATATTTCTTTCTTTACATAGTTGCGTACTGATTCACGAATGAGTTTGTGTTCATCGGTCAGTAGTTCATCAACCTTAAAATAATCAGGGCTCTGGAAATTGTCTGTTTTAGCTGCCATCGTTTTGTTTTTTTGTTGGATGGGGATGTTGGATACTTGATACTGGATGCTGGATCTATAATTCGCATACTGTTTTATATATCCAGTATCCTGTTTCTCCCATCCGGCCTCCGTATCTTTTCTCCCTTCAATCCCCTTTTTAATCCGCCCGCAAAGATAATGGCTGAGGCAGAGAGATTTTTTTGTTTTTTTTACTTTTTATGCAACATCGGCCCCCAAGCCCTGTCTCTAACCATTAAAACGATTTTTTGGGACTCACTGCTACGGAAAAAAATGAACTGGTAGAACGCTGCAAGCGGGGTGAAAGCCTGGCCTTTAAGCAATTGTACCAGCAATATGCCCGGGCCATGTACAATACCTGCCTGCGTATACTGAACAGTGAGCCTGAAGCCGAAGATGTGTTGCAGGAAAGTTTTACCGAGGCCTTTCGCAACCTGGGTACTTTTGAATACCGTACAAGTTTTGGAGGCTGGCTGAAACAGATCTGTGTGAACAGGAGCATTAACCAACTGAAAAAAAGAAGGGTGAATTTTGTGGATGCAGACAGCGTTAGCCTGGCGGATACCGGTTCTGATGACAACTTGAACGAAGCAGAAACAGAACTGCAGGTGGAAACCATCCGCAGGGCCATCATGAAATTACCCGATGGCTTCCGTACCGTGTTGAGCCTGTTTTTACTGGAAGGATACGATCATGAAGAAATCGCTGAAATATTGCAGGTAGCACCTTCTACCACCCGTACGCAATACATGCGGGCAAAACAAAAACTATTGCAAATATTAAAAGAGAAGGTATGAGTGAAGATCTACAAAGTTTTATCAAAGATCACCGCAACGAATTTGATGACAAGAATCCACCGGTGGGCACCTGGGATATGATTGAACGGAATATCGGCAAGCCAGGAAATAACAGGAATATATCCTTTCCGAAACTGGTTCAATGGACAATCGGTATTGCGGCGCTTCTGGCTCTTGCGGTATTCATCTATATAAAAACGACCGGCAGCAAGAAAGAAGTAAAGGAACTGGTGAAAACGGAAACAGATATCAATACACTGTCTCCCGAACTGGCTCCGCAGGTAAATGAATTTGCCCGGCTGATAAACCTGAAACAGGAAGAACTGAAACTGCTGGCAGAAGAACAACCACAATTATACCGGCAGTTTACGGGAGATATTGAACAACTCGACAGTTCTTATAAAGCACTGAGAAATCAACTGACAGTTTCACCCAATAAAGAAATGCTTATTGAAGCCATGATCCAGAACCTGCAACTGCAATTGCATGTGTTGAACCAGCAGTTGAACATCATCAAACAGATTAAACAATCAAAAATGAACAGCCATGAAAAAAATGAACAATCTATTTAACATGCTGCTGCTGCTCCTGCTAAGCACCGGCAGCTTTGCACAGAATGATAATGACAATGATGATAAGGCTCCCAAGCGATACGATTTTGAACAAAAGAAGACTTACAGTAAATCGTATAATCTTTCTTCGTCAGATAAGGTAATAATTGACAATCGTTTCGGATCTGTTGAAATACATACCTGGGCAAAGAATGAGATCAAAGCAGATATTGAACTAAAAACCACGGCTAAAACAGAAGAATGGGCAAAGTCGGTATTGAGCGACCTCGACGTGGAAGACAGTAAAAGCGGGGGAGTGGTGAAATTCAAAACACTTTTCAGTGAAGACCTGGATAAAAAGGAGGGGGGAAACAAACACAGGAGTAAGTATGAGGGTAAAGACAGCCGTCAAACCCTCGAGATCAATTACGTAGTTTATATGCCTTCCGGCAATCCGCTGGAAATAGAAAATGAATTTGGGCCAACCATCATTCCCGATTACAGCGGTGAAGTAGAACTTACCAGCAAATTCGGTAAACTGGAAACAGGCAATCTCTCCAATGTAAAAAACATCAATGTTGAATTCGGAAAGGCAAAGTTCGGCAACCTTTCCGGCGGAAATATTGCGATCAAATACTCAAAAGCCGGGTTTGCCCGGTTAAGTGGCCGCATTAAAATGGGAATTGAATTTTCCAATAAAATAATCTTAAATCTCGATAACAATTTATCTGCACTTGATCTAAGAGTGTCGTATTCTACCATCAATATCAAACCTTCTTCCGACCTGGCGGCGGGTTATACCGTGTCTACCAGTTTTGGTTCTTTCAGGAACAGAACAGCAGTGAAATTCACTTCTGATGCCGATGACGACGACGACCGGCGTACTCCGAAATTCGATTACGAATACACGGGGAAGAATGGCAGTGGTGCAGTTCCCGTAAAAGTGAAGAGTGATTTCAGTACGATAATCATTGGGGATGCTACTGAAGAAGACTTTAATGAAAAGGAAAAAAGAAAATCAAAATCTAAAGCCGAAGCAGTATAGCCATTTAGGTTCCCACCATAAAGCCTGTAACATTCGTTGCGGGCT
>JAFDXA010000229.1 GCA_018268185.1 Bacteroidota bacterium | reverse complement strand
TAGGAGCCAATCATACTTTCTCACACAACCTGGAAGGAACCGGTGTAAACAAAGAAGTTGGTTCCGGTATTACCATTATGGGATATGCAGGCATCACATCTTATGATGTGGCCAGGCATTCAATAGATATTTACCACGAAGCTTCCATTGCACAGATACAAGCCAACCTGGCAACCAAAACATGCCCGGTAACAACAGCTATTGTAAATGCAACGCCGGTTGTGGCTGCTGTTAGTAACTATACCATTCCTATCAGCACACCATTTGCGCTAACCGGTTCTGCTACTGATGCAAACCCAGGTGATGTGCTTACTTATTGCTGGGAACAGAATGATAATTCAACAGTATCAGGAGCAAGCAGTATTGCCAGTGCCACTAAAGCAACCGGACCTAACTGGATATCATTCAGTCCAACAACATCTCCTACAAGATATTTCCCAAGGCTTTCAACCATACTTGCAGGAGCATTGGTAACCGGCCCGCTCACCGGCGGTGATGCAGGCGTAAATACAGAAGCACTCAGTTCTGTTTCACGAACACTTAATTTCAGATTAACAGTAAGAGACAACGCTGTTTACAGTTCCACTGCACCAGTAAGTGTGGGGCAAACACAATTCACCGACATGGTTGTAACGGTAAGCAACACTTCGGGTCCTTTCCAGGTAACATCACCTAATACCGCTGTTTCATGGCAAGGCAGCTCTACTCAGAACATCACCTGGAATGTAGCCGGAACAACTGGAGCTCCCGTAAGTTGTGCCAATGTGAAAATTTCTTTGTCTACTGATGGCGGACTTACATTCCCTACCGTACTCATTGCCAGTACGCCCAATGATGGAACAGAAGCTTTAAGTATTCCGAATATTCCGACAACAACGGCCCGTATCAAAGTAGAATCTGTAGGAAATATTTTCTTCGATATTTCAAATACTGATTTTACGATTGTAGATGCAGCCCCGGGATTTGATTTTGATACCCCGGCAGCAACTAATATTACCTGTAACGGGCCTTCTACAGCAAACCTTACCTTGGGAACTTTTTCTTACCTGGGATATACTACCCCTGTTAATCTTTCTGCATCAGGTGTGCCGGCAGGAACGAGTATAAGTTTCGGCACCAATCCTGTAACACCCGGAAACAGCTCCGTTATAACACTCAACAACGTTAATACACTTTCAGCGGGCTCCTATAATATTACCATCACGGGCATTTCTGGTTCCATTACCAAAACAAGGGTGATCACTTATACTGTACAAACCGGAACTGGACCTACTATTGGTACACAGCCTTCCAATCAGTCTGTATGTGCAGGCCAGAATGCATCTTTCAGCATCACTGCTACAGGTGCTACCGGCTATCAATGGCAGCTAAGTACAGATGCTGGTATAACTTATAATAATATTTCCGGAGCAACATCTTCATTATATACTGTAACCGGAACTACCTTCTCTCAAAATGGTTACAGGTATCGTGCCGTTGCATCAGGCCAATGTAATTCTACCAACTCAAATGCAGGTATTCTTACAGTGAATGCTACCCCTAATACACCGACGATCACCCCTTCCGCAACAACAGTATGCCAGGGAACGGTAATCACGCTGGACGGAGTTTCTACATACGCAGTCTCAGGTAGCCTTGGAATTGGAACATCTACAACCGTAGGTAATACAACCGGTGCAACCCTGGGACCAAATCCATTACAGAATTATTATGGTGGAGATAAATTGCAGATGTTGTTCAGATCAACAGAGTTAACACCAATCGGAATGGTTAATAATTCAACCATAACTGCGATCAAACTTAACCTGGCAACTGCAGACCCAACTGTTATTCTTCAGAACCTTGTTGTGAAAATGAAGAACAGTACTTCTACCACCATGGCAGCCTGGGAAACAGGTATGACGACTGTAAGAACAGCAGGCAATTATACTGTTTCTGCCGGGATCAATACCATAACACTTACAACGCCTTTTGTTTGGGACAACACAAAGAACCTCGTGATTGAGATTAACTACAGCAATGCAAATGCCGGAACAACAGGTACCAGTTTCAATACTGCAAAATATTCTTCTACAACTTTCGTAAGCACACGTTGGTACAGGGTTGATAATGCAAGTGCAGCTACTGTAGATGCCTATTCTGGCACTGCCAGCAACACATACAGCCAGCGTAATGATATAACTTTCGATTTCAATAACCCGGCAACCTTAACCTGGAGCCCGGTTAGCGGCTTGTACACAGATGCCGGCGCTTCTTCTGCTTACACCGGAACACCTGCAGCAACTATTTACGCAAACCCTGCAACAGCCGGATCTTATACGTATACAGCTACAGCTACCAATGCCGGATGCAGCAGTTCTTCAAACGTAAACCTTACTGTTAATGCATGTGGCGGGCAAACAACATTGAACCTCCAGTTATTCCTCGAAGGATTTTATGATGCAGGAAGCATGCGTGCCAATATGTATGATCTTGGCTTAAGCACCGACCCAACAGCTACTGACGATATCACGGTTAACCTTTGGTCTGCAGGAAGCCTGCCTAACGCAAACCCTGATTTCACCACAACGGCAATGCTTCATACCAATGGTACGGCAACAGCGTTGTTCCCGGCCGGGGTAAGCGGCAACTCATATTACATTGCCATCAAGCATCGTAACAGTATGGAAACATGGTCAAAACTCCCTGTTCTTTTCAGCAGTAATACCAGCTATAATTTCAGTAACTCGCTGAACAATGCTTACGACGATGCTGTTAATCCACCAATGAAACAGGTTGGCGCCTCTGTATATGCGATCTATGGAGGAGATATCAACCAGGATGGGGGAATCGATGGCGCCGATATGAACGTAATCGATAACCAGGTTGGCTTCCATGGATATGATCTTTCTGACATCAATGGAGACGGAGGAACTGACGGCGTTGATATGAATTACGTTGATAACAATGCCCAACTCGGTTTATTTATGGCCAGGCCTTATTAAAGAATTAAGAACTGTTTATAATGACCGGTCATCAACAGGCCGGTCATTTTATTTTTAATAAATATTTCCTGATAAGTTCCCAGGTTGATTGGTCTGTGTCAAAAACAGCATTTAATCCCTGTTCTTCCTGTGGCGGATCTCCCATATAATCGTCGCCTTCTTTCCAGAATACCTGGCCCGGTTTCGGGCGTGCTGTTCCTGCAAAAGCCCAGAAGTTAATGCCCGCAATAGGGCCTTTGTTAAACATACTTTTATAAAAACAGTTTAAGATGAATTTAAAATAATAGTCCCTGGATGCAGTTGTGCTGTTCAATGAATAAGATTGTCCGTCTCTCGGCATTCCGAATTCTTCTATCACAAGAGGTTTTTGTAAGCCAATTGCAATGCTTTCATGCTTGTTTATGTATTCACCAGTTTTCTGAATAACTTCCTGCATGCCGCCGGCCATGGACGTATCCTTATACCAGGCCCAGTTCTTTGGCCAGATATGTATGGTGAGATAATCAACATTTTTATCGCTGTGAATAGCTGTATACAAAGCAGAATCATTTTCAGTTCCGATAATTCCTTCAGTGCCTAATGTGAGCAAGTGATTTTTATCCAGCGATTTTACCAGGGAAGCTGTTGCCGATAACCATGCTTTATAATAAGGAATTGCAGAAGGGCGCATTGGGCGGGGCTCATTGGCTATTTCCCAACTCATGATCGTGGGATCATTTATATAAGCAATGCCCGAATAGGAATTGGTATGTTTCAGAATATATTCTACCTGTTTTTTGTAGGCAGCTTTACAGGGGTCACATGAGTAAAACCGACTTACCTGGTCACGCAGTTCATCCCAGGATGGCTTTTCTTTTAAAACAGCATCAGAAATCAATCCATTCCAATTGAGGTATTGCAGAAAACCACCACTCCATTCCCAATTATTGCTTAGATATAATACTACTTTCATATCACGCTTTCCCATTTCTACTAAGAGGAAATCAAGCCCCTTCAATACATCTTCATTATACTCTCCTTGTTTCTTTTGCAAGGGAGGTGTAACGCGGTTTACTCCATTGATGATACCGGTTCCTTCTGCGCCTGCCAATATCCTCAGGTTTGTTATTCCGTTTTCTTTCAGAAAATCAAGTTCCTTTCTCAAACGCTCCTTTCCTCTTTGCTGATCTTCCTGCAAAGCAAGTATTCCTCCATACCAGTAATTTGTTCCTATATAGTGGTATGGCTTTTGGTCGATCATAAATTGAGGCCCGTCGGTTTTTACGAAAGCATTGTTGATCTGTGAAGAGACATAAAAAGGGAGGGAGAATATGATTGCAATAAAATACCTGGGCATATTTTTTTAGCAGCAAAATAATCAAAACAATTTTTACACTCCCGATTCTTCATTCTAATGCTCTTGTAGGGCAGCAGGTTCTTTTAGAAATTTACCCGATTACTAACCGTATCAATATCATTATATAAACAAAAAGCCCCTCGACTCTCATCGAAGGGCTCTCGTCGGGGCGGCAAGATTCCCCGCCTGCGTGACTTCGTCGGGCAGGGAACTTGCAACCTCATTTATAATATTTCATATAGAAAAATCACAACATTCAGCTCTTTAATCAAATACAAAAAGCCCCTCGACTCTCATCGAAGGGCTTTTGTCGGGGCGGCAAGATTCGAACTTGCGACCTCCTGGTCCCAAACCAGGCGCGATAACCGGGCTACGCTACGCCCCGAACAATCTTAATCGTAAAGGACTCAACCTGCTGAATTCAGAACTGGTTTATATCCCTTCCTTAAATTCTGCGGAGAGGGAGGGATTCGAACCCTCGGTACAGGTTTAAGCCCGTACAACGGTTTAGCAAACCGGCCCTTTCGGCCACTCAGGCACCTCTCCCGGTAAGAACTTCCTTTATTAAAGGGCAGCAAAAATACACTTCTAACACTTATCTCCCAAATAAAATAACTATTCCGGAACAGAAAATTTAAAAGTTATTATCTATCGTTTCCTGGTGAACAAAAAAAATCCGGACCCTTGCAGATCCGGACCAATATTTTTACTGTTGCGCTTTACATAGCAGCCAGTTGAACCTTCTGTTGCAATTCCAGCACACTTTCTTTAAATAAGTTATCGGTATCCATCAGGTCTTTTACCGTCTGGCAACTGTGAATTACCGTTGTATGATCCCTGCCGCCAAAATGTTCACCAATCGTTTTCAGGGAATTTTTGGTGAATGCTTTTGAAAGATACATGGTGATCTGCCTTGCCTGAACGATCTCACGCTTCCGTGTCTTCTGCAACAGTTTATCATAAGGAACATCAAAATACTCACAAACCATTTTCTGGATGGTGTCGATGGTG
>JAFDXA010000228.1 GCA_018268185.1 Bacteroidota bacterium | reverse complement strand
GCTGGAACGCTGCCGTTTCATATTTCGCGATTCACTTGATACCGTACAGAAACTCATTCAACTCAAAAGCAACCCGGTTGAAGCCTTTAAGCATCCTTTCAAAAATATAGATGCCGGTTTAGCAGCCTTACGTGCCTTCCCCAAAAAGAATCCATTCTCAAAACCTGTTCTCTACAGGGAAGTAAAGATCAGTGAACTTCCGCTCATTCATCATTGGCCGATGGACGGTGGTGCTTTTGTTACGCTTCCGCAGGTGTATAGTGAGGATATTGATAAACCCGGTATCATGAATGCCAACCTGGGCATGTACCGCATCCAGTTATCTGGCAACGAATATGAACCTGACCGCGAAGTGGGCCTGCACTACCAGCTTCACCGGGGAATAGGTGTCCACCAATCAAAAGCCAATGCCAAAGGACTTCCGCTTAAAGTGAGTGTATTTGCTGGCGGGCCACCATCACATACCGTCGCTGCGGTTATGCCTTTGCCGGAAGGCATCAGTGAGATGACATTTGCGGGTGTGCTTGGTAACCGCAGGTTCAGGTATTGCTACCGCGATGGCTATTGTATAAGCACCGATGCTGATTTTGTAATTACCGGCGAAGTATTTCCCGGCGATAACAAGCCCGAAGGACCTTTCGGCGATCACCTGGGTTATTACAGCCTCACGCATCCTTTTCCGGTAATGAAAGTTCATAAGGTTTATGCCAAAAAGGATGCTATCTGGCCATTCACGGTCGTTGGCCGCCCTCCGCAGGAAGATACCAGTTTCGGTCAGCTCATTCACGCCATTACCGGCAGTGCTGTGCAACAGGAGATACCGGGCCTGAAAGAAGTGCACGCAGTTGATGCAGCTGGCGTTCACCCATTGTTACTTGCTGTGGGCAGTGAGCGCTATACACCTTATGCGCCTGCAAAGCAACCTGCCGAACTGCTTACGATCGCCAACCATATCCTTGGAACAGGGCAATTGAGTCTTGCCAAGTTTCTTTTTATTACGGCTGATGACAGCAATCACGTTCATGCGCATGATGTGCAGGCATTCTTTCAATATGTGTTCGAACGTATCAACCTGCAACGCGACGTACATTTTTATACCAATACCACCATTGACACACTTGATTATTCCGGTTCAGCGCTCAACAGCGGAAGTAAAGTTGTATTTGCTGCTTATGGCGAAAAACTCCGTGAACTTGCTTCAGCAATACCGGAAGCATTTAACCGGCTTACTCATTTTGAAGGAGCAAGAGTTGTATTTCCCGGTGTGATTGCTGTTAAAGCAGAAAAATTCACTGGTTACCCGGAAGCCGCTGCATCTATGGAATCATTAAGCCGGCAACTGGAATCAATTGCGGGAAATGAAAGTGGCATTATGATGATCGTGGTATGTGATGATCCTGCATTTGCAGCGGCCAATCTCAGGAATTTCCTGTGGAATACATTTACCCGCTGCAATCCATCTCATGATATTTATGGAGTAGGGGCTTTTACAGAAAACAAACATTGGGGTTGCCGGGGCCCTGTTATCATTGATGCAAGGATAAAACCACATCATGCCCCACCTGTAGAAACGGATCCGGCTGTTGAAAAGAGAATTGACAGGCTCTTCAACAAGGGCGGTAGTTTGTACGGAATACTTAAATAGCTAACAGCAGATCCATATCGCTATAATTTTTTCACTACAAGTTTTGAATTGTATTCTGCCAGTACTTCATCAAAAAACTTTTTTGTTGCTGCGAAATCACTGGCTGGTATCCTGTAGTTGGTTAGTTCAAGCGTGGCAGTTGAGAACAGTTCATTCTTATCCTTGTCATACCGGTAAGTTGTTTTGAAATCCCCATATTGAAAATGCAGGTTCCTCGATTCCGGTAATGCTTCCAATACTAATCCGGCAGGAAGCTGGTAAATAGTTGTATCGGTTTTCCGGAAGGGATTGTGAAAGTAAAAATCCTGAGTTCGTCCTTCCGCTGCAGGCAAAGTACTTTTAAACAAACGATAAATCCTTGGGCTCAGGAACTGTTTACTTCCGGCGGTAAAAGCTGGAATCTTCTCAATCGCCATTTTCATTTTGATATCGTCGTCTCCATCTTTTTCCATAACAAAATCATCAGGCTGCAGAAAACCCATTTGGTTTACCAGGAACTCTTTCTGTTCATCTTTTTTATCGGTCAGTAAAAAAGGTTCTTTATACTCTCCACGTGTCTTCATACTCACCGTGGCGGTTCCTGATCCATCTTCAAGAAGCTGTACCAGGCAATAGGTGTTTAGTGTATTATTTTTTGATTCACTTTTAGGTGTGGATACCAGTTTTCCCCCGTTCTCGGTAATGAGTAAGGCATTCCTGTTCTCTGTAAAACTTCCCAGCACCCCGAACTCATTGGTATTGCTTGTACATTCAAGCCATACAGAATCTTTTTCAAAGGGAACACATAGTATTACGTGGTTGAATTGATTTGCGGGGAAAGCGGGATCGACCGGCGCCTTGTTGTAGGATGCATTGATGAGCGCCTGGTAACTTTTAATGCCAACAGCATCCAGGCAGGCCTGGGTATAATTGCTGAGCGCTTTGCAGTCACCGTACTTTTTTTTGTCAACAAAAGATGCTTCAAATGGTTTGAATCCACCGATGCCCAATGTTATGAGCACATACCGGCAGTTTTGCTGAAGGTATTTATAAACGATGGCTGCTTTCTCTTTTTGAGACCCGGCATTCTTAACCAGGTGGAGAAAAAACTGTTTTCTTTCCGGTGTGAGATCGATGGCATCTTTGGCAAGCGAACGGTACCATTCTCCGAATTTTTCCCATGATGACATATCGCCTTCATAGCCGTCGAGTTCAAACTTATTGGGAGCCAGGATCACTTCCGGGCAATAGCTTTCATAGCTTACACTGCCTTCTTCATGCCGGAGAGCCGCTTTGTTCTTTACCGCCCAGGTATAGGATTTTTTGCCTCCATCTGTGATCACCGCCGGTGCTATGTCAACATTCCGGTTCTTAAACCGGATATCAAGATCGGCTGGAACGGTTGCAGTGAACGTGCTGTTTTCTACTGATTGCTCAATAGACTGAACTTCGTATTCAGGGTAGTGCAGCAGGCCATTGTACCTGATCTCATAATCAGTTTCCACATGAACCGGGTAACTGTTGTTGGGAATTCTTAAAACATAGATTTTATTATCAGATACAAGTCCTTCTCCTGCATTGAAACTGGTCATATCTTTTTTAGAGTACTTTTTCACTTCGGCTCCAAAAGCATTGTAAACTGTGATACTCATATCTTCCAGCAAATGAAATTTATCTGCATAGGTTGCAAAATAAAGTTCTTCGCCGGCCGATTCATCCAGTACCGTTACCAACCGGTGAACTTTATAACTGGCTTTTGATTTTGATTTGATGTTGAATGAAATAACCTCTTCTCTTTTTACGGAGTGTGCATTCTTTTTCAATTCAGGATTGATAGGTGTAAGAAGTTTCAGGCTGGTTTGCGAATAACCTGCAAAAGCCAACAACAATAAAGCTGCAAATGGTATCAAACGGAATGTCATGATCAACTTTTCTTTTTTATTACAACCTGTTCGTTTAAACTGGCCAGGAGTTTTTTGTAAAATTCCCGGAAGTCCGCATAACTGTTTACGGTATAGAACGGAGAGTTGAAATTAATATTTATCGTTACGTTCAGCGTATTGTCTGATGTAGCCATCATTCTTGAGTAATCGACCAGGTGATCGGGCATGGCCATTGAAACATCTTTGGGCAGTTCTTCAAAAACAAATCCTTCCGGGATTGTGAAGTTCTCATAAATCGTATAATGTCTTTCTGTGCCAAAATCAATGTCTGTGTTACGCTGATCTTCCAGGAATGGGTTCTTATCAAAATCGGCAAACAAATTGGTGATAAAATAGCTGTAACCTTCTGAGCTGTTTAGCTGCCTGCTGAAATTGAATTTCTGAACAAATGGCAGAGAATCGGGTTCCTGGTTTTTGAAATCAAAGTCAAGGAAATTCATACCCGAATTCACATCCAGGAAATAATGCTTTTTAAATTCGCCCGCATTTTTTAGGAAAGATCTGAGCCGCTCTGTTTTTGCATAATCCTGGCTGTTTATTGTCGCTTCTGCTGCCATCAGGCCTTTTTCATCAACATTACCTTTTATGGCAACCAACATGTTATAATTATGGTTATCATCAATGATATCAACGATACTACCACTTTCACCTGTTACTACAAATGCCCTGGTATTGATAACCCGGAACGGAGGCATCTTGTAATAGGCATATTTGTCACTTGCATCCAGTACGTAGTTGATTCCATCAACTGAAACATATGCCATCACAGCATTAAACTGGTTAAGTGTGGGATAGGTGGAACTGATAAGGCCGTTATCTCTTGTGCTAACGAGGATCGGGGATGCCTTAATGCCAGCTTTTCTCAATGCGTTTACCAGGATAAAATTAATATCTGCTGAATTGCCTGCTTTCTTATCCCATGCATTGACAACCCCAGATGAAAAAATCGCTTCGGGATCTGTACATACCATCTGGGAGCTTATATTTTTAAGCAGGTATTTTACTTTGTCTTCAGGGGTTTTCATCGAAGATGCGCCCTGTACCAGGGATTCAAGTGCGGGAATATCCTTTTCCAGTTGTTGTCCAAAGTCATTGTCTTTGTTAAGAGAAGTAACCACATCTCTCCAGGTTGTTCTGAGATTTTCTACGTGGTTATTGCCGTAATTGAGACTTGAAAGTAAAAACTCTACACGTTGCAAATAATCTTTGGCGGGTGCCATGAACGGCTCATCATGAATACCGATGAGGTTGTGCATGATGAATTTATGTTTGATGGTTTTGAATCTATAGGCATCATCACCAATATTTATCACATCATCGATGATCTTCTCATCTTCCTGCAGATCTCCCACCACGTTTCTTTTTACGGTAAACATAAAAAGTCCGGGAACCTGTACTTCATATTCACTGTATGCCGTTGGAATTATATCCTGGAAAGACCAATCTTTAATATCGTTGTATCCATCTCTTTCAAGTTTATATCGGTATTCTACAACACTTCCAACCCTTGCTTCCGGGAAGGCAATGATCAGTTTACTGAATTGCCTGTTTATACGTTTGATGAAAATAGAATTTTTACTAACCTCTGTAACTTTAATTTTACCGGTTTCATCAAGGTTATATGTACACGCATCAATGTTTGTAATTTTCTGATCATTATTGCTGGCATAAAAAGGCACTTCCAGGTTGGCATAAGAAAGTCCTTTGTCTTTAAGTATCTTGATTCTTACCCTTCTATGGTACATTGTTTTGAAAAGCGTAAAGCCGGCTGTTCCCCTGTCAAAATACATATTACAAACATCCAATAGCTTAACGGCATCCGCCCCGGGGTCGAAATCACAGTCCTTCATTTCCAGGTCCGCCAGGTTTGGCTTGCCATAAGCCGGAATTTCTTTTTGTGCGTAAGTAACAGTCACCAGCAATAACTGAAATATGATATGGCATAAAATACGTTTCATCGACATAAGTTTTACATTGTTACCGTTAATTTTTCTTGTAAACGAATTGCTCATTCAGCAGGGCATACATTTTTTTCATGAACTCATGGAAAACCTCGTATTCATCGGCATAGTAGATGGGCTTCAGGAAGCTGATATCGATTTTCATCATCAGCCGGTTGCCATCAACCTGTGCCAACCGTGAAAAAATAATGCTGGAATCCGGTGTACGCATTTTCATGTTGGCAGGTAAAGATTCAAAACTGTAGCCTGCGGGTATTTCAAATGTAGCATTGATCATGTGATACTGGTTGGTGCCATAAAATACATCTGAAGTTCTTGAATCAGCGATGAAAGGATTCTTTTCAAATCCCGAAAAGATATTTGCTGCGAAATAATTGTATCCACCCGAATTCCCTGATGATCTTGAGAATTTACAGGTCTGAAGCAAGGGGAGTGAATCAGCATACTGGTTGGTTATTTCAAGGCTATCGATCGCCAGGTTGTTTTCATCCGTATTAAAGTATTTTTTGCGGAATGATTCTTTTCCTTTCTGGAGATCCATCACTTTCTGAAGCCTGCTGTAACCGGAGGAGTTTACAACAACGGTGCCGGTTTGTGTTCCTTTCTCATCAGCTTTTGCCTGGATGATGATGATGTCCTGGTATTTCTGGCTATCGTTCCACAACAATTTCCAGCCCCATTGATAACTGTCATATTTCTCTATCAGCAACCCTTCAGAACAAATTACATCCAGCGGAATAAGATCGGGATGGTTCAACTTGTTGGTTGCATCCAGCACATATTCCTTATCTGCAATCTTAACAGATGCAACAACTTTATCAAACTGGTCATAGCCAGCAATGGATGTATTTATCCTGCCATTATCTCTTGTACTCACGAGTACCGGGTGTGCATTCAGATCGGCATCTTTTAAAAGATTCACCAATATCAGGTTGATTTCCCCTGAAGTTCCTTTTTTGTCTCGCCAGGCCGACTTTATTCCGTCGAGCGCCCAGATGCCATAAACTTCATTCCATTCCATTTTCGATTTTACGTAATCGTAAATGATGGTCATCTTTTTATACTGATCATCCGTTTGCTTCAGCATGGCATCAAGGTCGGCTGTTCTTGGAACATTCTTCTTGAGCTGTTGCCCGAAATCTTCATCGTCCATCAATTCTTTAACAATCTTGGGCCAGGTGCGGAGCAGGTTGGTGCTCACCTGCCCGGGAAGATTGAGCGATACCAGGAACGGAACTACCTGTTGCCAGTAATCTTCTTCACAGGAAATATATGCTTCGTCGCGTAATGCCGGCACATCATTCATTTTAAAAGTTCTGATGGTACGCGTATTCGTTTCTGATTTTTCCTGTTTTACAACCAGTAAGCCCTGTGGTTGTGCAGAGAAAGTGAATTCATTCGGGAAGTCGATTGTGTAGCGGCTGTATCTCACCGGTATAGAACGCTGAAAATACCAGCGCTTTACTGCATACAGCCAATTGGCGTCATCCTTATACTTGTATTCGATGATACTTCCT
>JAFDXA010000227.1 GCA_018268185.1 Bacteroidota bacterium | reverse complement strand
TACAAAACCTTTTTAGCCGGCCGGTTCGATGAATACCCTTTGTGGGTGGCACATTATCTTGTAAAAGACAAGCCGAGGGTTCAGCGAAGCTGGAGTTTCTGGCAACATAATGAAAGCGGCCATGTAGATGGGATTGACAGTTTTGTTGATTTCAACGTGTTTAACGGCGACAGCGCTGCTTTCAGAAATATGCTCATCAAGTGATAACTTATTCCGCTATTCAACTAATTTTAGAATATGGGAATGGAACAGGACACAAGAGCTTTTTTTATACTGATCGTGAATTCGATTGCCCTCGTGTTACTCTGGATGATCGGGGGAATTTTCTTCGGTATCTTTCTCGGTTATGGTTTTTTTGATAGCAGGCCCGACTGGAAGAATATGATCTTCTACATAACTGGATTACTCACTTTATTTTTACTGGTAAGGCACCTGGTAAAAAAGTGGAGTAAGATCAAATTGCAGTAAACTGAAATGTTCTAAGTAACGGAGTATCACAAATACTCAACTGCTATGATCAGCTACGATTACCCATCTTCCTTTCACTTTTTTGAAAAGCAGGGAAAAATGCCCTTCCAGGTTGCCGACTGATCTTGTAAGGTGCCATTTGCCAACAACAAAGAAATACAGCACAGACAGGCGTTTTACTTCAAGAATTGTAAAATCAAGTTTTCCCATTGCAGTTGTATCTGGATAGCCCTTTATATAGCTTTGTTTGGTTGGCCCCCAACCATAAGTAACCCCGTTTTTGCCGATAAACATAAGCGAATCGTTCTGCCAGTAAGTTTCCATGAAACGATTAATGTCGCCCCTGTTCCAGGCTTCCATTTGCTCATTCATAGACGTGCGAATCTGTTTTTCATCAGCAGATTGTGCCTGGGAGTAGAGGTTTGCAAACACAACGATCGTTGTGAAGATTAATTTGTTCAGCATACAATTAGGTTATGCTGAAAGTTACTGAATTTGATTTAGCTCATAGCATAGATCAATGAACGTGATGCGGGGAACTGCACTTGCTGCGATGGCACATGCGGTAGTTGTAATAATGTGCTGTAACAATGAGTACAACGGCAGGAACCAGGAGCATGGTTTCGTATGTATGAAAAGCCTGCTTGGCAAATAAAAAAAACATACCGCTTATAAAGAGTGATATTGGAACCAATGAATGATGGTGCTTAATATAACCATGGTATAAAGAATATGTTCCGATGCAGAGGGCAAGTAAGATCATGCCCCACTCAAAGTATGGATTATGGATGATGTTGATCCCAAACAAAGGAAGCGTAGAAAGTATCAATGGCAGTACGGCACAATGAATCGCACATGCAATAGATGTGATTATGCCCAGCCCGTCCCAATTGATTTTAAAATTCATGCGGACGGCAAATATACGAAATCTGCAATATTGTTGCAATTTTTCACTGCTCTTTTAATAAGCATACTTAACTTTGCTGATATTGATTTTTGTATGAAAAAGAAAATGCTGTGGGTTTATATTACCTTTTTTGCGCTGTTGCTGGGCGGGTTTTACTTTTTTCTTTTCCGGGATTATAATTTTTCTGACTCCAAACTTGCTGTGATCAATCCGGTTATACCGACTTTCAGGTTTGTGAACCAGGACGGAAAAACCATAACAGAAAAAACAACAGCTGATAAAGTGTATGTAGCCGATTTCTTCTTTACAACCTGCAAAGGTATTTGCCCGAAAATGAACGCCAACATGCGCCGTGTTTTTGATGCCTACAAAGAAGAGAAAGATTTTCTTATTCTTTCACATACCTGTATGCCGGAAGTCGACAGCGTTCCATTGCTGAAGGCTTATGAAAACAGGATGATCAACGGAACGTTGAAGAAGAATGATGACGGATCGTTTAAGATCATTGCACCTGATTCCGGTGAAGTGAGACCGATTAACAATCCCAACTGGATATTTCTTACCGGGGATAAATCAGCACTGTATAAAATGGCCCGCCAGGGTTACCTGATAGACAATGGGAAACCCGACAGTACGCAGCGTATCGAAGACCAGTTCATTCATACACAGTTTTTTGCTTTGGTAGACAGGTATGGAAGAGTGAGGGGTATTTATGATGGCCTGAAAAATGAGGAAGTAGAAAAACTCATTGCCGATATAAAAGATCTGCTGAAAGAAAAAGTTGATCACACAAGATTTCTGAATGGATTCAGTAACAGCCCGAATTAATATTTTTGTATCATGCCAACCACAACAAACCTGGATATTTTAAAAAGGAATGGCCTGAGTGTTACGGAAGGCCGAAAGAAAATACTGGAACTCTTCCTGGATACAGAAGGGGCCCTGGCACATGCTGATATAGAGAAGCAAACCGATGCGGCTTTCGACAGGGTTACTGTTTACCGCACATTGCAAACTTTTGTTGACAAGGGAATCATTCACCAGATACCAACTACCGACAACTCTGTTTTGTATGCACTCTGCAAGCATAATTGTGAGGCAGGGCATCATCACGACAACCATGTTCATTTTATCTGCAACAAGTGCGGTAAAACCATCTGCCTTGATGATGTTACTGTTCCGGAAGTAAAACTGCCGAAAGGGTTTCAACCGGCACAATCAGCAATGGTGGTAACGGGCGTTTGCAGCGAATGCAGAAAATAACTAAAGGCTTTTTTCCATCTCTGCATTTACAAAATCCATCAACACTTTTATTTTCCCGGGAGAGAAATCAAATTCAAGTCCGGCAGCTTTATATAGCTCGGGTAATGTTTTTGTACCGCCGAGGCTGAGCGCTTTGCAGTAATTGTCAAGCGCATGCTCTTTGTTTTCCTTGTATTGCATCCACATACCAATTGCGCCGAGTTGCGCAATTCCATATTCAATATAATAGAAAGGAACTTCGTAAAGGTGTAACTGGCGTTGCCAGGCGTAGCTTCTGAACAGATCAAGTCCGCTGTAATCGATCACATCATCTTTAAATTCATTAAGGATGTTTGTCCAGGCTGCCGTTCTCTCTTCATGGTTATGTGCAGGATGTTCATATACCCAATGCTGGAATTTATCTATAATAGCGATCCATGGAAAGATGGTGATCACTCTTTCGAGTTGGTGGATCTTTGCTCTTTTAAGATCTTCTTCATTGGAAAAAAATGTTTCCCATTGATCCATGCTGAAGAGTTCCATAGCCATGCTGGCCACTTCAGCAATTTCCATCGGGTATTCTTTAAAGCCGTTCAGTTCCAGGTGATGTGCCAGGAATGAATGAACAGCATGCCCGCCTTCGTGAACCATTGTAGTAACATCATGCATCTGCCCTGAAGCATTCATGAAAATGAATGGAGCGCCGCTTTCTGCCAACGGGCAATTGTAACCACCGGGAGCCTTGCCTTTCCTGCTTTCAAGATCGAGGTGATGCATGGTTCTCATTTTCTCCAGGCAATCGCCAAAGAAAGGCCTGAGTTTTTTAAAGCATGCTACAGATTTTTCCAGTAACTCATCGCCGGTTTTGAATGGATGCAATGGCTCTGTTCCTGCAGGCTCTGCTTCAATATCCCAGGGGCGAAGCGAATCAACACCCAATGCTTTTTTCCTGCGCTCGTGAATTTTGTTTACGATCGGCAGTACATGTTGTTTTACTGCATCATGAAATTTGAAACAATCTTCTTTGGTATAGTCAAATCGCCCCAATTCTTTAAAACGGTAATCGCGGTAATTGTTGAAGCCGGCATTTTTAGCTTCGGTGTTACGGATGCTGATCAGTTTATCGTACAGTTCATCCAGCTTTTCTTTGTCTTCCATTCTGCGTTGTACGATCTTCATATAAACTTCCTCACGGAGTTTCCGGTCGTGACTTTCCAGGAATTTACCAGCCTGTTGTAAAGTATATTCCTGGCCATTTACAGTAACCATCATGGCGCCGGTTATTTGTCCAAACTGCTGTTGCAGTACAGCCATTTCAGCCTGTAATGGAATATTTTCTTCCCTGAACAGTTCAATACTTTTTTTAATACCCCTCAGGTAGGTGAAATATTTTTCCTGATCAAGTTCGGGTAATGCTGGCGAGGCAAGCATTTTTTTATTCAGTGCATCGGAATAAGGCTGGATCTTCGGCTGAATTTCCAGGCAGAAATAATTGAAAGCGTTTTCCAGTTCTTTGTTTTCTGTATCACAGGTCATTTTAATCTGCCGCCAGCAGAAATCTTCATTAACAACGGCTTCCAGCTCACCCTGGTCTTTCAGCCATTGTTCCAGTTTTTCTTTGCTGCTTATATCCCTATCCAGCAATTCCTTGAAATAAGGTTCAAGCGCACTCCAATCAGTAACGGTAAAATCAGTTGGTAAAAAATGACGGCTGATCTTTTTAATGTCGGCAGAATACATAAGAACGGGAGGATTTAACGGTTAAATAAAAGGCAAAACCGGGAAGAGCTTCGATCTACAGCTTCCTGGTTTTGCCTCTGAAGTTATTGAATGATTAAGCCATCTTTCTTGGCGTATTGATCTTCCTGGCAGGAGCTGATTTAACAGCTGCACCTTTGTCGGCAACAGGCTTACCGGCAGCAGCGGTAGATTTTTTTGGAGCATCAGCTACCTGTGTTTCTTCCGGAGTTTCTGTTTTTTTGATTTCGATACCAGCTTTGGTAAGTATATCAAACCACTTAACCATTTTTTTCATATCGCTTGCATAAACCCTTTCGAAATCCATATCAGGATACACCTTTTCAAAATAAGCTTTGATAGCTTTGGGATCAGATTTTGCATCCGGCAGCGCTTCTTTGCCTGCTTTCATAGCGAGGAATACATCTACCAGGTTCACATTATCCCTGGTGGTATATACTTCAATGCTCTCAAGATGCGAAAAGCTGTGAATGCGGGTGCTTACAAATTTTGTACTGTTATCTTCCAGCGAACGCACAATACCGCTGTCGGCTTTTGATGATACCAGCTCATACAATCCGCCTAACCCGGTAACTGCCACTACTTTGTTATACTCCATTCTATAAATTTTAGGGATGCAATATATCGTAAAAAGAGAAAATATTATGGTGCGGTAATTGTAAAGTTTTTCATAAAGCACAAAAAAGAATTTTATGAACCGCCTGTTGTTTCATGAATTGTCGCCAAACCACCGGCAGAAAACAAAAAATATGAGGAAAATAATCGCATCGACGATCGTATTGACTTTTATTACAACGTTATCTTATGCACAAAATGCTGGTATTAAGGGAATATTAAAAGATAACGCCGATAACAGCCTTATCAAAGGAGCTACCGTACAATTATTATTACAGAAAGACAGCAGTGTTGTAAAAAGTACCGTATCAGGGAATGATGGAACTTTTGCTTTCGTTGCACTGGCAGCAGATAGTTTTATCGTAAAGGCAAGCACCATCGGTTACCAGGAATACATTTCTTTTATTACACTTAAGAATGATGCAGACAGGGATATTGGAATTTTACCCATGGCGAAACAGGGAAAAGATCTTTCTGTAGTAACCGTAGTGGCAAAAGGATCTCCCGCCGTACAGAAGGGTGATACCACACAGTTTACGGCAAGCCAGTATAAAGTAAATCCTGATGCAACCACCGAAGACCTGATCAAAAAAATGCCCGGCATTACGGTTGATAAGGATGGAACTGTTACAGCCCAGGGAGAACAGGTAAAAAAGATAACCATTGATGGCAAGGATTTTTTTGGCGACGATGCTACAGCAGCATTAAAAAACCTGCCCTCAGAAGTGGTTGATAAGATACAGGTGTTCGACAGGCTGAGCGACCAGGCACAACTTACCGGTTTTGATGACGGCAATACACAAAAGGCCATCAACATCGTTACAAAAACAGGTATAAAGAACGGGCAGTTCGGGCGAGTGTATGCCGGTTATGGAACGGATGACCGCTACAGCGCTGGAGGTAATGTGAGTTTTTTTAAAGGCAACAGGAGATTATCCTTTGTAGGTAATTTCAACAATATAAACCAGCAGAATTTTGCATCACAGGATCTGCTTGGTTTAACCAGCACCGGTAACAATAATAACAGGGCCAATGGCCCGCAGCGTGGCGGCAGGGGCGGCGGCAGTGCTGATAATTTTTCAGTTGGGCAGGCAAGCGGTATCAGTAAAACAAATGCCATCGGTATCAATTACAGCGATATGTGGGGAAAGAAAATAAGTGTAACCGGCAGTTATTTTTTCAATAACAGCAACAACAGCAACCAGTCTATCACCAATATTGAAACATTCGGATCGGGCGGAAAAAATCTGTTCAGCAACCAGAACAGTAATACCGTAACAAATAATTATAACCATCGTATCAACCTGCGCATGGAGTATAAAATCGATTCATCAAATTCACTGTTCATCATTCCAAGTATCAATTTCCAGAAAAATAATGCTGATGGATATTCAACATCGGGCAGTTATTACAGTGCGGTAGATTCTACTTCAAATTCATTGATTAATTCTTCAGCAAAAAGAAACGGCTATAATATCGGGAATAATATCATGTTCCGCCACTCTTTTGCTAAAAAGGGAAGAACATTATCGTTCGGATTAAATACTGTCTTCACAAAGAACGACGGAAATGTAATAACAGATGGCAGATACAGGTTCTATGATGATTTCGGTGTTCCTGCAGACTCTGTGCAGAACCAGTTCGCCGACAATCATACAGCAGGCAGAACCATTACAGGGAATGTTTCCTACACAGAACCTATTGGTAAGAAAGGGCAGTTACAGGTAAGTTACTCGCCATCGGTACAGAAGAACAAAGCTGATCAGCAGACATTCCTGTATGATGGACAGAAGTACTCAGATTTTGATTCAACACTTTCAAATAAGTTTGATAATACGATCACCACACACAATGGAGGTGTAAACTATCGTTACAACCCCAGCAAGGATGAACAGCTTTCTTTTGGACTGAACCTGCAGTTTTCAAAACTTGAGAGCGACAGGGTGTTCCCTACAACTACTTCTGTGAGCCAGGCGTTCTCAAATGTATTGCCCAGTGCCATGTGGCGTAAAAAAATATCGAATTACAGCAATATCAGGTTGTTTTACCGGGGCTCAACCAACTTTCCTTCTGTTACACAATTGCAGGATGTTGTTAACCTGAGCAACCCACTCAGGGTAAGCAGTGGTAACCCGGCGCTCAAACAGGCATATTCACATTTTATCGGAGGCCGTTATACCTATACGAACACCAAAACCGGCCGCAGCTTTTTTGCAAATATTTTTTTGCAGGCGGCAAATAATTACATCTCCAATGCAACTTATATAGCTGCTGCGGATTCAACCATACAGCATGGTATTATATTAAAACAGGGATCGCAATTAACAGTTCCTGTTAACCTCAATGGTTACAGGAGCCTGCGCTCATTCTTTACCTACAGCATGCCCATCAAGGTGATCAAAACAAATATCAACCTCAATGCAGGGGCCGGTTATACAAGGCTTCCCGGCCTTTCAAACGGTATAAACACTATAACCGACAACGTTACCTATAATGCAGGAGTTGTATTTGCAAGCAATATCAGTGAATATGTTGATTTCACTTTATCATACAATGCAAACTTCAACAATGCAAAAACAAAATCACTGGTAACAACAACAAACAATTATGTAAATCAATCTGCAGGTCTGCAACTCAACCTGCTCAGTAAAAAGGGATGGTTTATTCAGAATGATATTTCAAACCAGTCTTACAGCGGGCTGAGTGCGGGTCTCAATCAGAACTACTGGTTATGGAATGCAGCCATCGGCAGGAAGTTCCTGAAAAATAAAGCAGCAGAATTGAAACTATCTGTATTTGATCTGCTCAAACAGAACCAGAGCATTGTGCGAACCGTTACTGAATCATATATCCAGGATGCCCAGAGCCAGGTATTACAGCAATACTTTATGCTCACTTTTACTTACAACCTGAAGAATTTTGGCAAACCGAAAATGAGCAACAGGAGCGATAGTAATTCAGAAGGAAGGCATTACGGACCGACACCGGGAGGCGGGGTTGGTCCGGGGTTTTAATGTATGTTTCCGGGAAAACGAAAGAATAAAAACTAGCCGATTGAGTTAACTTTAAAATGAAAACCATAAATCGTTTTTTTGGACCAGGCCGAAATTATTGCAAGACTAAGAGAAGGAGACCAGGCTGCATACAGTATGGTGGTAGAGCAATGGCAGCAAATGGTTTATAATGTCGCCATCGGGATTGTGCAAAACGAGGAAGATGCAGAAGATGTAATGCAGGATGTATTTGTTTCGCTATATGAAAAGATCGGTGATTTCAGGGAAGCAGCAGCTTTGTCTACCTGGTTATACAGTATAGCGGTTCGAAAAGCGCTTGATCTTGAAAAAAGCCGCAAGCGTGAAAAAAGAGGAGGTTTTTTGCAACGCATATTCTCGATGAAGGAACCTGATGAGCCTGCTAATTTCAATCACCCGGGAATATTGCTTGATAACAAGGAGAAGGCAGCCGTACTTTTTGCAGCGTTGAAAAAACTCCCCGACAACCAGCGGGTCGCATTTACACTGCATAAGCTGGAAGGGTTAGGTAACCAACAGATCGCTGCAATAATGGAAACGACTTTGTATGCAGTAGAATCATTGCAGTCAAGAGCAAAAGCTAACCTGAAAAAGATACTCAAGGATTATTACGAACAACATTTATAATACAGTCCAATGAACTCAAACCATATTGATAAAATGATAGAAGAGACCATCAACAGTTTTGATGGCGCTTATAAAGCAACTCCCCGACCTTTCCTGCTTACCCGTGTTTTGGCCAGGCTTAACAGTGAGCAGGAAACAAAGAGTTGGTGGGGCAGGGCTGTGGCTTTTATCAGCCGGCCTGCAGTGGCATTAACAGCAGCGTTGCTGATCATTGCATTGAATACAACCATAATCATTCGCAACAGTAAGAATAACAATGTTTCAGCCAATGTTGCTTCAGCAAAAGATGAATATGCTATAAACGTGATATCCATTTATGATACAGAAAACCAGGAACCATGATGAATACCAATTCAAGAAATAAAACACTCATCATCATCATTGGCATTTTACTTGCGGCAAATATTGCGCTGATATTCATGTTGCTGATGAATAAAGGAAATCATCCTGGCGGCAGGGTTGATAAAAAGACGATGATCAGCAATTACCTGAAAAAAGAAGTAGCTTTTACAACAGAACAGCAGCAGCAGTACGAGAAAATAAGCCAGGGGCATAAAGATGAAATGAGAGGACGTTTTGACGACATGAACATTCAGCGGGAAAAAATATTCAGGCAACTGGCCACTTCTGATTTCAGTGATTCGGCGATCCGGGTAGCGGCAACGGCCATGGCTTCACAGCAGCAGGTTTTTGAAGAAGCCATGCTTCATCACCTGAAAGAGATCCGTAGTATCTGTGCGCCACAACAGTTGCCGGCTTTTGACTCAGGATTTTATAAGATCATATCCAAACGAGGCGGAAGAAAAAACCCGTAAATAATTTTATCTAAATAAATAACAACAACAATGAAAAAGAAGATCGCATTATTATTTGCTGCAGCTATATTCAGTATTACTGCATTGATGGCGCAGGATGGCCGCCAGCGGATGACGCCGGAAGAAAGAACAAAAATGACCATGGAGAAAATGGCAACGCTTAACCTCTCTGCTGACGTAAAAACAAAAACAGAAAAGATCATCAACGATTTTTATACAGCCCAGCAAAAGGCCATGCAGGATATGCGTGCCAGCGGCAGTATGGACAGGGATGCGATGATGGCCACCCGTAAAAAACTGGCAGATGAAAGAGATGCCAAACTCAAAGAAATATTCACGCAGGAGCAGATGAAGAAATGGATCGATGAAATAGAACCATCATTGCGGCCACAGCGTCCGGCTCAGAATTAAGCAGGCAATCGGTTATAGGTCGTGGGTTTGTGGCGGAATGTCATAAACCCACGATTTTTTTTGGCACTTTGATAAACGGCAATCAACCAAAACAGGGTTTTCTTATCTTCAGTATTATAATAAAGATAATTGTTCACATCTAAATAAAACCAATTATGCAAAATGCGATCAGCTGGTTTGAAATACCGGCCACCAATCTCGAAAGAGCACAGAAGTTTTACGAAACCATCTTTGCCATGAATATGATACCGATGGACATGGAAAACATAAAAATGCGCATGTTTCCGCTGGATGATATGATGACCCAGGTTGGCGGCGCAATTGTGGACAGTGGTGGTTTTCATAAAGCATCTCTTACGGATGGCCCGTTGATCTACCTGAATGGAAATCCTGATGTACAAACCATTCTCAATAGGGTGGAAGCTGCAGGAGGAAAAGTAATGGTACCGAAAACAGAAATATCACCAGAGTATGGTTATATGGCTGTGTTTGTTGATACGGAAGGAAACCGCATCGGACTTCACAGTGTGCCGCAGGGATAATTTTAAGCAGTCACTTGAGTTTTTTTGAAATAATCTTCAACAATATGTTATGGCAAATTTTAACTGGAGCCGGTTCACTACACGCATTCCTGTAAAAGCTGCAAAAAAAGATCTTTACAAAGCATGGGCAACAAAGGAAGGAATGGAACAATGGTTTCTGCGGTTGTGCGAATACAAAACAGCAGAAACTGTAATTAAAGGTAAACATGACTATGTAAAGGCCGGCGATTCCTATCGTTGGCTATGGCATGGCTGGCCGGATGAAACTGTTGAGATAGGAACGATTACAGATTGTAATGATATTGACTATCTGCAGTTCAATTTCGGAAAAGCCGGCAATTGCAGCGTACGAATCAAAACAGAAGAGGGAGAGAACATTGTGGAACTGCTGCAGGAGAATATCCCAACGGATGAGAGCGGAATGAGCATGTACCATATCGGCTGTAAAACCGGGTGGACATTTTACCTGGTAAATCTCAAATCAGTACTGGAAGGCGGATTGGATCTACGCAATAAAAATGAAAAGATCAGGGAAGTGGTGAACTCGTAAATGATTTCATATGGCATTTAATGAAAAGCTGGCAGACAGGGTAAGAGAACTGCTCGTAATACAGGCAAAGAATATCGAGGAAAAACGCATGTTCGGCGGATTGTGCTTCATGGTGAATGATAAAATGTGTGTTGGCATAGAAAGTGAAAGGATGATGGTAAGGCTTGATCCTGTAGTATATGAAGAAGCCCTTGAGAAAGAAGGATGCACACCTATGGATTTTACCGGCAAGGTAATGAAGGGTTATGTGTTTGTAGATGCAGACTCATTGAATAGTAAAAAGAAATTGACTTATTGGATCGATCTTGCCATGGCGTATAATAAAATTGCCCGGCCATCTAAAAAGAAAAAGAAGTGAGAATAACAGTAACCTGCATATTGTTTTTTATCATCACTTCATTCGTAAGAAAGGAGATTAATCCGGTGTTCCGGCAGCTTCATGTCTTACAGGGAAGCTGGATTTCAAATACAAAGCGGGGTGTTATAGGTGAGCAATGGGTTAGAGCTAATGACAGTTCCCTGAACGGGAAAGGTTTTTTTGTGAAAGGAACCGATACCATAACAACAGAAACAGTGTCGCTGATCGCCAGGGGCAGCGATGTTTATTATACCTCTATTGTTAAAAGCCAGAACGATGGTAAAGAGATATCTTTCCGTCTTACATCATCTGAAGGGGGAGTTTTTGTCTTTGAAAATCCCCTGCATGATTACCCCAAAAGGATTGTTTACGAACTGCCGAACGCAGATTCTTTACATGCATACATTGATGCTGGTATGAATGATACAAATAAGCGCCGGCACTTTTTTTATCATAAAGTGAAGTAAACAATTTTATTTACTCTCGTAAATTCTTTATCATTCAATGAAAGAGCTTATAGAAACTTTTGAGATTCATAACCGGATCAATTTATACCTGCTGAAGGAAATTGATGAGACCTGGCTCAATGATGCAGTTGCTTCAAAAGGAAGAAATATCGGCGAACAGTTTGCACACATGCACAATGTACGGCTGATGTGGTTTAAGGCAGCAGCGCCCGATCTTCTGGAAGGACTTAATAAGATTGAAAAAGAAAAACCCATCACAAAAAAATTACTGCATCAGGAACTCAATGCTTCAGCGGCAGCCATGAAGATCCTGCTTACGAGAGCCTTTACAGAAAATAAAGTAAAAGGGTTTAAACCTCATCCTTCTGCTTTTCTCGGCTACCTGATTTCTCATGAATCGCATCACCGCGGCCAGATCATGCTTTGTTTGAAAGAGAACAAGCATCTCACAAATAAGAGCCTGGGATTTGGTTTGTGGGAATGGGGAACAAAGTGAAAATGTATTGATAAAAAAATGTGCTTTGTACACTCGAATCTGAGTTGATACAAAGCACATTTGCTTTAATAAAATGAAACGCTATTTCTTGCGCTTAAAAGTTCCTTCCATGAATTTTGCTTCCTTGCCATCCAGGCCTGTACCGTACATGGACATGGTGTAGCTATCATCATCAATCACCTTCATTTCTTCCCTGATATCGGTATCCTTGCCTGATATCGGATCTGTTTGTACGCCTTTCAGGGTGAGCATCTTGGTAGCTTCATCATAAGTGCCGGTCATTTTAATGATTCCTGTACCCATATTGTCTATCCAGGTGCTGACGAACAATTTTTTTGAATTGTCATAACCCATCAGTCCCATACCTTCAAATGGAGCTCCCATCATTGTTCCTGTAAATTTTGTTGACGCGTACCTTCCGCCCATTAGCATGCTTTGCACTATCACTGCTTTTGATTTAATAGGAGGAGCAGCAGGGTCCATCCATTGGTTTACTTCAGATTCCCAGGTGCCGTTCATTTTTTCCATCCATTTGTGATTAGCTCCGGGAGTGGCAAAATCCTGCCATGCTTTAGCCATCGTAGCAGAATCAGGCATTGGTGCAGGGGCTTCTTTAGCAGGTTCTGTAGTTGTTGTTGCAGCAGCACTGTCTTTTGCTGTGCTTTCAGTTTTTACTTCGCCATTGTTGCAGGAGAAAAGCAACAGGGCAGCTGTGCTGATCGTTAAAGTTAACTGTTTCATGGTTGAATGATTTGTATTGAAAGTACAAATATTTTAACCATATCACAACTCCAAAGAAAGAGAATTACATAGCTGGTTCTTTCAGTATAGCCTCAATCCTTGGCTTCAGATCGCTGTAAGAGGTATAACCCCTTGCCAGCAGGTAGAACCTGTTTTCATTAAGCTGCATAATAACAGCAGGAAAGCCAGTAACCTGGAGTTGACGGCACATACTGAATTCATGGTATGCAGCTTCTTTATATGCTTCACTTTGTAATTTGCTGAAAAAGGCTTCAGGTTGAATGCTGTATTTTTCAAGCAGGTGCAGGTAAGCTTCATTATCATCCAGGTCTCGACCTTCATAGTTCAATGCGAACTGCAGATCAGACGCGAATTCAAGTTGACGATGCGGGTAATATTCTTTGAATATGCAAAGAGCAATTGCAGGTTTTTCAGAATTCATCACCCAGTCGCTAAGGTCGGGATGATTGATATGCCATAAAAAGTCTTCCCCGAATTTTATGCCCGTAAGTTCCTCAACTCTTTTGTAGGCGGTTTGAATGTATGGCCCGATCTTATCAATGGGTGCAACAGATTCTCCAATCATCATACCTCCGCTTAAAACTTCAATTTCAATTTCATCTTTAAAGTCGGTTTCCACCTGTTTCATCACCGGGCTGAACCCATAACACCAGCCGCAATAAGCATCATAACAGTATATCAGTGTTTTTTTCATTGATCAGTTTTACAGTTCTTGTTGATTGCGGGATTAAAACAATCATAGTTTTTCTTAGTGAGCTTCCAGCCAGTTTTCTCCAACACCTATTTCAGCATCAGTAGGAACCTCATTCGGAAGTGCAAGGGCATGTTGCATACAATCAAGGATCACCGGCTTTACTTTTTCCAATTCATCTTTAACAACATCGAATACCAATTCATCATGCACTTGTAGCAGCATTTTCGACCTGAACTTTTTAGCTTCAAACTCCCGCTGGATTTTTATCATGGCCAGCTTGATCATGTCAGCAGCGGTTCCCTGTATCGGGGAGTTGATGGCGTTTCTTTCTGCAAAACCACGAACGGTGAAATTGGATGAATTGATATCAGCCAGCCAGCGTTTTCTTCCCATCAGTGTTTGTACATACCCGTTTTCTTTGGCAAAGTTGATCGTATCATCCATGTACTTCTGAATATTGGGGAATTGCTTTTTATAATTGTCAATGATCTCTTTCGCTTCTGTTCTTGAAATGCCTAGATTCTCCGCCAGTCCAAATGCGCCCTGACCGTATATAATTCCGAAGTTCACACTTTTGGCCTTGTAGCGCATTTCTTTGGTTACATCTTTCTCATCAACAGCAAAAACCTTTGCTGCGGTAGCTGTGTGAATGTCTTTGCCCGAACGGAAAGCATCACACATATTTTCATCGGAACTGATGGCGGCCACGATGCGTAACTCGATCTGGGAATAATCGGCAGAAACGAGTACATGATCTTTATCCCTTGGTACAAATGCTTTTCTTATTTCACGGCCTTTATCTGTGCGAATGGGGATATTCTGCAGGTTGGGGTTGTTGCTGCTTAGCCTGCCTGTTACCGCAACAGCCTGTGCATAGCTGGTATGAACGCGGCCTGTTTTGGGATTGATCATTAATGGCAGCGCATCAACATAAGTGGACTTTAGTTTTGTGAGTTCCCTGTAGGTTAATATATCTCCGCATATCTGGTGTTTGGAAGATAACTTCAGCAATACATCTTCACCGGTGGCATATTGGCCCGTTTTTGTTTTTTTTGCTTTTTCATCCAGTTTCATTTTATCAAATAGAACTTCTCCTAATTGTTTTGGCGAAGAAAGGTTGAAGCGAACGCCAGCCTGTTCGTATACATTTTCCTCAGCTTTCTTAGCTTCTGTTTGAAGTTCTTTGGAATAATGTTTCAGGAATTCTTCATCAATCCTGATACCTTCAAATTCCATAGCAGTAAGCACTTTTACCAATGGGTTTTCTACTTCATAAAAAACCTTTTCAACTGACCTGTATTTTAATTGCGGTAAAAAAACATTTTTCAATTGTAAAGTAATGTCGGCATCTTCTGCTGCATAGTCTTTTATTTTTTCCAATTCTACGTCACGCATATTGCCCTGGCCTTTTCCTTTCTTGCCAATGAGTTCATCGATGTGTACCGGTTCATAGCCAAGATATTTTTCACTCAGCAGGTCCATGCCGCGTTTTCCTTCGGGTTCAATAACATAATGAGCCAGCATCGTATCGAATAGTTTTCCTTTGAGTTCAAATCCGTACCACTTGAGCATCAGCAGGTCATACTTAATATTCTGGCCCACCCAGGTTATGGTTTCATCGTTAAAAAGTTCCTGAAAATGTTTCAGCAGTTTAATGCATGAATCCCTGTCTGCCGGACAGGGAACATAAAATCCTTCACCGGGTTTTGTAGAAAAGCTTAAACCAACCAGTTCAGCGAGGTTGGCGTCAATGCCTGTTGTTTCTGTATCGAAGGAGATCTCTTTATGATCTTTCAGATGGGCTAGTAATTTCTTTACAGCAGCATCATCGTTTACAAGCGTGTAATCATGTGCTGTGTTGCTGATATTCTTATCAGCGGCGCTGTATTCGGGAGTATTTTCTTCGTTAATAGTTTCTTTGCTTTGCTTTTCAGCAATGACATTGTTTCCAAAGAGATCCATCTGGGCGCTTTCTGCAGCCTGTGGTTTTGCATAGCTGCTTACCTGTATCTCTTCTCCCAGGATCCTCTTGCCCAGTGTTTTGAATTCCAGTTCTTCAAATACTGAACGCAAAACATCTTTATTAACTTCTTTTAGTTTAAAATCTTCCTCATGAAATTCAACGGGCACATTTGTAATGATAGTGGCCAGTTTTTTACTCATGACGGCATCTTCTTTTCCGGCTCTCACTTTCTCTCCCAGGGCGCCTTTGATATTATCGGCATTGGCCAGTATGTTTTCAAGTGTATCATATTCTGCCAACAATTTGGCTGCAGTCTTTTCACCCACGCCTTTGATGCCCGGTATATTATCAACGGCATCGCCCATGAGCCCGAGCATATCGATCACCTGCATTACATTTTTAATGCCCCATTTTTCACATACTTCTTTTGCTCCCATTATCTCTACTGTTCCTCCCTGGTAACCGGGTTTGTATATTTTGATATTGTCGGAAACGAGTTGTCCATAATCTTTATCCGGTGTAACCATGTAAACCTCATACCCGGCTTTTTCAGCCTGCTTAGCCAGGGCGCCGATCACATCATCTGCTTCATAACCATCAATCCCGATCACTGGAACATTTAAACCCTCAATGATTCTCTTGATATCGGGCACGGCAGCAAGAATGTCTTCCGGTGTTTCCTGGCGGTTTGCTTTATAGTCGGCAAAAT
>JAFDXA010000226.1 GCA_018268185.1 Bacteroidota bacterium | reverse complement strand
TTACCCAGGTAGTCGCGGTAAGCTTCCAGGTCATCTTTTTTTACGAGAATATCATAGCCTTCGCCGGCATGCCCGCAGATATACTTTGTTTTCTTATCGAAAGTGGATGCGGTCTTGTCCAGTAGTTTTATCCAGTTTGAAATATTGGCGCCGGCAGATTTATCAATGTAAGGATGCCTCCGGTTAAACAGCAAGTCGCCCAGGTGAACAATGTTTGCTTCTTCAAAATGAATGATGCTGTCGCCATTGGTGTGCCCGGCGCCGAAATAGTAAGTCCTGATTTTTTCTTTATCAAAGGTCTGCGACCAGCCATTGTTTCCATAAGTAATGTCTGGATATAATTGTTGTTCTTCTTTTTTCTGTTCCCTGGCAACCCTTTCCTGGTTGGCTTTGGAATTTTCGTGTGCAACCACATGCTCAACCAACCCTTTGAAGGCAATGTTGCCCGAAGTGTGATCGCCGTGGTGGTGCGTATTCAGCAATAACCTGAATGGTTTTTCTGATTTCTTTTTAAGCTCTTCGATAAGATGCAACGCAGTATCGGGAAATTGCGAATCAATCACTATGATTCCTTCAGTAGAAAGCATAAAGCCGATTGTGCCGCCTTTTTCAGTGAATATGCCGATCTGTTTCGTCAGCATTTTAATATTCCACGCAGGATCTGAGAGGAATGCAGCCAACGATGATTTATTTACAAGGGCCAGGCCAGCTAACGTGAATCCTGTGTTGCGGATGAATTTTCTGCGTTGCATGATTGTGAGGTTGAAATGACGTTTAAGTTACGATTTTTCAATTTGGAAATTTGAAAACGAAACAATTTGTTTATTTCTTAAATCGCGATGGTAGATGCATTTCCAAATTCAGTGTCAATACTCCATCTTCCTCAAAGAAGGCGCTTTGAACCAGGTAACAATCACCACAGCAATTGTCATGCAACCGCCGAATATAACAGAAGGAACAGTGCCCAGGAGTTTTGCTGCCACCCCGCTTTCAAACTGGCCGAGTTCGTTGGATGAATTGATGAACATACTGTTTACGGCCATCACCCTGCCGCGGAGTTCGTCAGGTGTTTTTAATTGAAGGATCGTGCTTCTTACGATCACACTTACACCATCCATGCAGCCGCTCAGTAACAGTGCAGCAAACGAAAGCCAGAATACTTTCGAGATGGCAAAAAGGATGATGCAGAGCCCAAAGCCCGCAACCGCAAAGAAAAGTGTTCGCCCCTGTTTATTTCTGAGCGGATTGATAGTAAGGGTAGTTACGGTTATAATAGAACCAATGTCGGCAGCAGCATTCAGCCAGCCGAAACCAATGGGGCCGATGTTCAGAATATCTTTAGCAAAAACAGGAACCAGCGCAACGGCGCCTCCAAACAAAACAGCAAAAAGGTCAAGCGTAATGGCACCGAGCAATTCCTTTGTTTTAAAAACATAACTGATTCCTTCCTTCACACTTTGCCATGTTCTGGACTTTACACTAACCAATACAGGCTTAATGGCAAGCTTTGACAGGAAAAAATAACCACCCGCTATCATTATCAGGATCACATAAAAAGTTTTGTTGATGCCCAGCCAGGCTATCAGGAAACCGCCGGTGGCATGCCCGCAGATGGAAGCAATGAGCCATGTGGCAGAGCTGATGGATGCTGCGCTGGATAAGATATTCTTCGGAACGATCTGGGATATCATGGCAGAAAAGGTAGGCCCGGAGAAAGCCCGGATTGCTCCTGTTATGCCAATTACAATGCAGATGAGTACGGCGATCGTCCAATGATGTACATGTGTTCCGATAAACCCTGTTGAAAGCAATAGCAGGATCAGTATACATGCAGCATAACCCAGTATGCAGCGTAGCAATAGCCTTCTCTTTTCATTGATGTCAATATAATGTCCTGCATACAAGGCCAGCGAAAGGGCAGGTATAACTTCTGATAATCCAACGAACCCCAGCGCAAGTTTACTATTGGTAAGCAGGTATATCCACCAGCCGATCAGAGTGCTGGTCATGCGGAGCCCCATGATATAAATGCAACGACCTGCTATGAAGTTCTTGAACTCAGGAATTTTAAAAGCTGCGTAAGGATTTCTATTTGCTGTGTTATCCGGCAAAAATGCTGCTGGTTTTTTGCAAAGATAGAGTTGGAAAGAATGTGGTGGTTTGCTAAATAGGGAAGATTGGCGAATTTGGAATTTACTCAATTTGAAAATTACCTGATACTTTGTTGTTAGATACAAACAGATGTGAAGATGTGTAAATAGCAATAAGGTTTGAAGGTAACCTTCTTACGGCAATGTAATATAGTGCTGCCCGTCGTCGTATTCTTTGTCGAGGGCATCGAGGATCGCTTTCAAATGAGCTTCATTGCCCAGGAAATCAGCATTGCTGGTATCAACGAACAGCGTTTTGATATTGTGTTGTTTGATATAAGCTGTATAGGTTTCCTGCAATGTGAAAAGATAATCGTTAGGAATACTCTGTTCGTAAGAACGGTTCCTTTTTTTAATGTTCTCCTGTAATTTTTTTATGGGTGAATGCAGGTATATCAATATATCGGGTTGTACGATTTGCGGATTGATGATCTCAAACAATTTCTGGTATAGCCTGAATTCTTCATCAGGGAGATTCACTTTGGCAAACAGCAGGCACTTGGTGAAGAGGTAATCGGAAACAGTGATATTCTGAAACATGTCTTTCGTCTGCAAAAGATCTTTCAGCTGTTTGTAACGTTCGGCCATGAAAAACAATTCCAGTGGGAAAGCGTATTGCTGGGGATTTTCGTAAAATTTCGGTAGAAAGGGATTGTCTGCAAATTCTTCCAGTACCAGTCTTGCATGAAAATGCTTGCTTAACAAATGCGCCAGGGTGGTTTTACCTGCGCCGATGTTTCCCTCAATGGTCACGAAATTATATTTCATCGGGCTGCAAAATAAGTGGAAACAAATGAAGGGTTATCAATTTTTTTTCACACCTAATTGATCCGGGCATGTTAATAAAAGCTGGTGGTTGGTTTGCCGTAGTACCGGGTGAATAAAATTGGGCGCCAGTTCATTAAGGGGAACCAGCACGAATCTTCTTACATGAAGGAATGGGTGAGGCACTTCCAGCATGGGTTCACTGATAATGGCTTTGTTGAAATATAAAATATCTATGTCAATGACTCTTGGTGCATTTTTCTCCGTTCTTACCCTTCCCATTTCTTTTTCGATCTCCAAAATAGTTTGTATGGTTTGCGTGGGGGTAAGTTTTGTTTCAATAACGATAACCTGGTTCAGGAAGTCGGGCTGGTCAGTCTTTCCCCAGGCAGCGGTCCTGTATACAGAGGAGCCCCTCTTTACTGAACCGATTTTTTTATTGATCGCCTGCGTAGCTTTTTCCAGTTGTTTGCGGCTGTTGCCAAGATTACTTCCCAGCAGCAGGTAAACTTTATTCATGAGAAATGTTTGACCATTTTAAAAGTTAAGAAAGCGGAAGGTAACGGTAAGGGGAATGACCGTCAAATTTAAGTTTGATTTTTTTATAATAGCTTTACCGCTCAATTGCCGGTATCATGCAAAAATACAGTCAGCTAAAGGCGCTCATGGCCATTACCAAAGCAAGTCTTATCTCTATCTTCAGAAGTCCGCAGGCAGTTTTCTTCAGTTTGTTTTTCCCGATCGTTCTGATACTTATTTTCGGCGCTATTGGCGGAGGCGGTGGTTTGAGTATTGATGTGGCCATAGATCACCGTGCCGATACGGTCAACCCAATCTACCAGGCTATCACCCATGCTCCCGTATTTGATGTTAAAAAGGGTGGCCAGGATACGTTGGAAGATATGATGAAGAAAGGCAGGATAACGGCGTTGATCAACATTACAAAAAATGGCGATACGGCTTCAGGCGCAACCTATAATGTACACCTGGTATCCTCTTCAGCCAACCTGCGTGAGATGCCGGCATTGCGTTCTGTGATGCGTGACGTGATCCATACGATTGATGATGCATCGAGCAGGCGTGTTGCTACCGTTGGTAAGATCACGGAAGAGGAAGTGCCCGGCAGGGAGTATAAAATGATCGACTTCTATCTTCCCGGTATGATCGGCTTTTCAATGATCGGGGCTGCCGTATTCGGAGTGTCATTCCTTTTTTTCAACCTGAGGGAATCGCTGGTGTTAAAAAGAGTGTATGCATCACCGGTGAACAGGAGAAATATTATCATAGGTGAAACATTGTCGAGGATCATCTTTCAATTACTTACAGTTGTAGTGCTCGTATTGTTTGGAAGATATTTTTATGGATTTACGCTTGCCAATGGCTGGATCACTTTCGTGGAAATACTTCTCGTAACACTTGTTGGTTTACTGGTGTTCATGGGAGCCGGGTTCGTGATCAGCAGCGTTGCCAAGAACCAGAACGTAATACCGATCTATTCCAACCTCTTCATGTTCCCGCAGTATTTTTTATCCGGAACTTTTTTTCCGAAAAACATTTTGCCATCGGGCGTTCAATGGCTGGTGGAAGCATTGCCGTTAACAGCACTGAACGATGCGCTAAGGAAGATTTCTTTTGAAGGTGCTCACATCTACAATTGCGGGAAGCAACTCGGCATCCTGGGTGTGTGGGGCATCGTTGTATACTTTGTTGCCATTAAAGTTTTCAGGTGGGAATAAAACTATTATATGAGATTGATTAAGGGAATTCTGTTTGCAGTAGCCGGGTTATTTGTACTGGTAACATTGATATCGCTGCTGATGCCTTCACAGGTGATGACCGTTCGTTCAGTTACCATGCATGGTTCAACCAGCCAGGTGTTTGCTGAGATCAATGATCTTAAGAAATGGAAACGATGGCACCCGGTGTTTATGCAAGACAGTAATGTTATCAGGATAAGCGATCCTTCTTCAGGTGCACATGCGTGGGCTGAGTGGGAAACCAATGGTAAAACAAACAGGTTCATCATTACTTCTGCTGCAGCAGATCAACTGCACGCCGACCTGGAAAGGGAAGGAGAGCATACAACTGCCAATATTATTACAGTAACGGCTCTTAAGGATAGCAATAATGTTCAGGCTGAATGGCGAACGCTTACGAAGTTGAAATGGTATCCATGGGAAAAATTTTCCGGGATTTTTGTTGACAAAGTTACCGGCCCCGGTTACGAATTAGCGCTTAATAATCTGAAACAGCTTATAGAAGGCAAACCATGATCAGGAAAAAAAGCTGATCTTCCCCATGCACACAGCCGGCGTATTTTTATTTGCTGATGAAAACAATTCCGGGTTTCCGCAGATTGATTCGTTGGCCAAAATGGCAAACAGAACGGCTTCCTTGGCATCTGGATCTATCCCAAGTTCTCTCGTAGTTGAAATGAAAGTTCCGGGCAGCTGCTGTGAGATATATTGCATCAATAGAGGATTGTGCATGCCGCCACCACTGCAGTAAATTTTAAGATCTGTTTTATCAGCCCAATATTTCTTTACGATGTCGGTGATCGAATCGGCAGTGAATTTAGTAAGCGAGTGAAGAATGTCTTGAACAGGGAGTTTTTCTGTACCTGATTTTTTCAAAGCGGTTTCGATATACTGCAGGTTAAAGAGTTCCGGTCCCGTGGTTTTGGGAAGAGTTGTATCAAAGAAACTGTTTTCTTTGAGTGCCTGCAACAGGCTGTTATTGCAAGAGCCGGTCGTGGCGATCTCAGCATTTTTATCGAAGTGTTTGCCGGGGAAGTGCTTTTGTACAAAAGCGTCCATCAGTGTATTACCTGGGCCGATATCTGAACAGGTTACTTTAGCGAAATCCCTGTTGGCAGGCAGGTAGGTAAGATTGGAAATGCCGCCTATGTTGAGCAAAATTCTTGCTTCTCCTGTTGTACCAAATAAGATATGATCCCCGTAAACGGCAAGAGGAGCACCTTCTCCACCAGCAGCAATATGTTTCTGCCTGAAATCGGAGATGGTTATAATGCCGGTATTTACGGCTATGTGATCAGCATCACCGATCTGCAAAGTAGCATTTGTGAAACCCTTTTGTTTGTGTAAAGAAGATGGTGCATGATAAATGGTTTGACCATGGCTGGCAATAAGATCAATGTCAGCACTGGTAACATTCCAGCGCTTCAGGCAATCATTGATCATAGAAGCATGTGTTAAACCAATGTGTTCATTCAGTAAACACAATTGCTCCAGGTCGATATTTCTTTTTGAAAATATTTCTTTCACCTGAGTTTTGAATGTATCATTATATGCAACTGTGCAGAATTGTTTCAACTCAAGCTTTGTCTGTAAACCCGAGTCTGAAACCTGGCAGAGAGCCACATCAAGTCCATCAAGAGAAGTGCCACTCATGAGGCCTATGATCGTTCGGGTTTCTTTGCCGGCAATGGATACCAGCCTGTTTATATTGCTGTTCATGATGATTGAATGAATGACAGGTTTCTTTTAATGCCCTGGTATTTTGTTCGCTTGATAGGAGAGTCTTTAAAGATGGATCTGAAAGCATCTTCAGTAAGCGCTTCCCAATCAGCAGTTGAAAAATTAAGTATTTCCGGCAAGGGGGTGAACTGAATTTCTGAATTTGGTTTTGCAAAACGGTTCCATGGGCAAACATCCTGGCATGTATCGCAACCGAACATCCAGTCCTGGAATTTGCCCTGCATGCTTGTTGGTATCAATGCATCTTTTAATTCTATGGTGAAATAGGAAATGCATTTGCTTCCGTCAATGACTTTGCCGGGGAGGATCGCATCGGTTGGGCAATGATCAATGCATTTTGTACAGGAACCACAAAAGTCTTTGGCAAAACTGCCATCATATTCAAGATCAAGATCTGTGATCAGGGTTGCAATGAAGAAAAAAGAACCGGCCTGCTTATTGATCAGGTTGCCGTTTTTTCCGATCCAGCCCAGGCCACTTCTTTGTGCCCAGCTTCTTTCGAGAACAGGGGCACTGTCTACAAAACCACGGCCATTTACTTCACCGATCTCAGCCTTTATCAGCTTCAATAAGCGCTTTAATTTCTCCCTGATCACTTCATGATAATCTTTGCCATAGGCATATTTGGAAATTCTTGGACTGTCTTGTTTTTGTTCTTTTTCTGGATAATAATTCATTAATAGTGTGATTACCGACCTGGCACCGGGAACCAGTTTGCCGGGATCGATACGCAGGTCGAAATGGTTTTCCATATAATGCATGCTGCCATGCATGCCTTTAGAGAGCCATGCTTCCAACCTGCGGGCATCATCATCAAGCAAAGCTGCTTTTGAGATACCGCAATGATCAAACCCGAGTAAGGCTGCGTTCTCTTTAATCCAGCTTGTATGTTTTGCTGTATTCAACATTTGTTCCTAAAAATACAAAAGCCCCGCTTATGCAGGGCTTCTTACTTGTTTATGCTGTTTAAAGATTAATGTCGTAACCGATAAGCCCGATCAGTTCAAAATAACCGAAACTATGATGGGCCCTGATGTTCTTTACTTCATTGCTGTTCGATAAGGCATTTACATATTTTACAAATCCCGTTTTACCGGTACCCTCAATAAAGAATCGCTTAAGAGGATAGATTCTTGCACCACCTTCAACACTGATGTTATAACCAGCTACATGAAAGTCGTTGTTGAAACGATCCCCCCTCCAGGTGAAATCTGTACGTGGGATATTGATGCCGGCCCCGGCTTTCCATACATAAGTAATAAGTGTTCTTTTTGTTTTTTTTGTGTTCAGCAAAGTATGTTGTTGCACGTAGTTGATGTGAAGCCAGTTGGCACCATCTGTGTGTTCAAAATGAAAGAATTTTACTGGATCAAGAATACTGTCTGCATCAACCTGTTTGCCATCAATAGTGCCGGTGATCCTTGCTTTCTGGCCATTTGTTACAACGTATTTGGCATGGTCGAAATTCAGCTCAATGGCCCTGCTGTGTTTCTGGTTAATATAAAACCCGATCCGGTAATTGTATTGCGGAATGGATACATCCAGTGGCTCTTTGTATATGGCATCGAGGTCCGGCCTGTCGGCTGCTTTGGCTTTGTGCACTGTAAAATTGGTTCCATTGTGCATGTTGATATGAATATTGCTTCGGGTGTACCATTCGGTATTGTAACCCCATTGCAGGTACATGCCATCGATCAGTTTGTTTTTTTTCTTTTTCTGTGCGGTTGCGGTGAGGGATATAAGTGCAAGAAAAATAAGGGTTACAAGTTGTTTCATGAAAGTTCTGGTATTTTTTCGGGCGCAAAGCTAAGGCATAAAACAGCTATGCAGACATGGCCGGGGAAAATATTACCAATGCTTAACTGAAACAATAGCAGTAGGACTCAGGTTTAGCTGCAAGTGAGTCAGAATAAGGATCGATTTAGTGACATATTTTCCTGATTTTTTTTTGGTTATGTATTTGCTTCACATAAACCACAAAGGAAAATACCATTATGAATCTGAATAATTTTACCATAAAGGCAGCAGAAGTGGTGCAACAGGCACAGCAGCTTGCCTTTAACAATACCAACCCGGCCATTGAAGCGGAGCATATTTTAAAAGCACTGCTCGATATGGACGATACTCCTGTTGAATACCTGCTGAAAAAAAATAATGTTACCATTAACCTGGTTGAAAGCAAACTGGCAGAGCTGATCAAAAAGCTTCCTACCACCAGTGCAGAGCCCGCCCAGGCTCTTGGCCGGGAAGCTAACAATGTATTGTTGCGTGCAGGTGCTGTGCTGAAAACATTTTCGGATGAATTCGTTACACCCGAACATATACTGCTGGCGCTGGTACAGGGAAATGATGCTGTAGCCAAACTATTGAAAGATGCAGGGCTTACTGAAAAGGGATTGATCACAGCCATTAAAGATCTGCGCAAGGGATCAACTGTTTCTTCACAAACACAGGAAACGCAGTTCAATGCACTCAATAAATATGCAAAGAACCTGAATGAATTGGCAAGGTCTGGTAAACTGGATCCCGTAATAGGCCGCGATGAAGAGATCAGGCGTACACTTCATATCCTGAGCAGGAGATCAAAAAACAACCCGATACTTGTTGGCGAACCCGGAGTGGGTAAAACTGCTATTGCTGAAGGCCTTGCCATGCGCATTGTGAATGGCGATGTGCCCGAAAACCTGAAGTCAAAAACGATCTATGCGCTTGATATGGGCCAGCTGATTGCAGGCGCAAAATACAAAGGTGAGTTTGAAGAGCGTTTGAAATCTGTAGTGAAAGAAGTGAGCACCAGTGAAGGCGAGATCATCCTTTTTATTGATGAGATTCACACATTGGTGGGAGCAGGCGCTGGTGAAGGTGCCATGGATGCAGCCAACATTTTAAAGCCGGCTTTGGCAAGAGGTGAGCTGAGGGCTGTGGGTGCAACAACACTGTCTGAATATCAGAAGTATTTTGAAAAGGATAAAGCCCTCGAACGCCGTTTCCAGAAAGTGATGATCGACGAGCCTTCTGTTGAAGATGCAATTTCGATACTACGTGGTTTGAAAGACAGGTATGAAACTTATCACCATGTTCGTATTAAGGATGAAGCTATCATTGCTGCTGTTGAATTATCGCATCGATATATATCGGATCGTTTCCTGCCTGATAAAGCCATCGACCTGATTGATGAAAGTGCCGCCAAACTGAGGCTGGAGATGAACTCAATGCCCGAAGAACTGGATAAACTTGAAAGACAGATACGTCAACTGGAGATCGAAAGAGAAGCCATTAAGCGTGAACAGGATGAAGTGAAACTGAAAAACCTCAATACCGATATTGCAAATCTCTCAGTTGAACGCGATACTTATTTGAGCAAATGGAAACAGGAAAAAGAGATCGTAGAAAAAATTCAGAATGCCAAGGCTGGTATAGAACAGCTCAAAACACAGGCTGAACAGGCAGAGAGAAACGGCGATTATGGAAAGGTTGCAGAGATACGTTATGGCAAGATAAAAGACCAGGAAGCGCAGATCGTTGATCTTACAAAACAGCTTGATGGATTGTCAGAGAAACGTTTGCTCAAAGAAGAAGTAGATGCAGAAGATATAGCGGAAAGTATTGCAAAGGCAACCGGAATTCCCGTTTCCAAAATGATGCAGAGCGAAAAAGAAAAACTGCTGAACCTGGAAGATGAATTGCACAAAAGGGTAGTAGGGCAGCAGGAGGCGATTGAAGCTGTATCCGATGCCATTCGGCGCAGTCGTGCCGGTCTGCAGGACCCCCGCAAACCCATCGGTTCATTTATATTCCTGGGAACAACTGGAGTTGGTAAAACAGAATTGGCAAAAGCACTTGCAGAATATCTCTTTGATGACGATAGTATGATGACGAGGATCGACATGAGCGAATACCAGGAGAAACATTCTGTGAGCAGACTGGTGGGAGCGCCTCCCGGTTATGTCGGTTATGATGAAGGAGGGCAGCTTACTGAAGCCGTAAGGCGTAAGCCCTATTCAGTGGTACTACTCGATGAAATCGAAAAAGCGCATCCTGATGTATTCAATATACTGTTACAGGTACTCGACGATGGAAGGCTTACCGATAACAAAGGGCGTGCTGTGAATTTCAAAAATACGATCATCATCATGACCAGCAATATGGGTAGCCAGGTGATCCAGGATAATTTCGAGAACATATCTGAAAAAAATAAAGAGGAAGTTGTAGAACGCACCAAACTGGAAGTTGTCAACCTGCTCCGCCAAACCATTCGCCCCGAATTCCTGAACAGGATCGATGAGATCATCATGTTCCAGCCTTTAATGAGGAGCGAAATAAAAGGCATTATTCAAATACAATTGAACAGCCTGAGGAAAATGCTTGCCGCCAATGACATCGATCTTCAATTCAGTGAATATACACTGGACTACCTGGCAGAGAATGGTTATGATCCGCAATTCGGAGCAAGACCTTTGAAAAGGCTTATCCAGAAGGAGATCGTTAATCAACTGAGCAAGCGCATACTTGCCGGGGATATCGATAAATCAAAACCAGTGCTGGTTGATGTGTTTGACGGTACCGTGGTCTTCAGAAATGAAGCCATTGCCAGGCAACAGGCTCCCAGTATTTAACCAATAGACTGCAATTTTGTATGATGTTGGTTATCAGTGGATAAATTCCCTTTTTACGGAATTTTTTTTGAACGGGGTTTACCGGGCGGGCAAAAAGCCCTACCTTCATCCGATTCAAAGCGCAAATAGAACAATTTATTATAATAATTAATGTGTCGGCAAGCCCGGCACGGTAAAGAAAAGGAGATAATATGGCTTTTAAAAAAGATGTTGTAGAGATCATTGAGCCCAGGAATGTATTTGTTGGGAATGCAAAGGCGGAAGTTACTTTGGAAGAATTCGGAGAATATGAGAGTGAGGCTTGTGCAAAAGCAAATGAAGTAGTGAAGAAATTACTTGAAGATTACGACGGAAAGATCAGGTTTAATTTCAGGCATTTTCCGTTAACGAATATTCACCAGCGCAGTCTTAAAGCCGGTGAAGCAGCGGTAGCAACAGCCCAGGAAGGTAAATTCTGGGAGATGCACAATATTTTGTTTGCGAACAGGCGCAACCTGGGAACTACCAGTCTGAAACTTTTGTCTAAAGAAGCAGGTGTCAGCAACAAGCGTTTCCTCGACGACCTGGTAAACGCCACTTATGGCTGGCAGGTGCAAGGCGACTTGAAAGAAGGCATTGAAAGAGGCGTTAAAGACGTGCCTACTTTCTTTGTAAACGGTGTTCGTGTAACAGGTAAACCTACTTACGATCAAATAAGCAAAGTGATTGATGCCGAACTGAAAAAAGTGAAAAGGAAAAAACCTGCTGCTGCCAAAACAAAAGCAAAAGCAGCCTAAAGCATAAGATCATTAAGAGCCACCATAATTCCGGTGGCTTTTTTCTTTTTTCGGACTTCGCTAATTTAGTCTTGATGATCTCTTTCAAATCAACCTTGCTTAAATTCGGTAACCAGGGAGAAAAAACCGGTTGGACCTACATTCATATTCCTGCAAGAATTGCGGGTAAGCTAAAGCCGGGCTGCAAAAAATCTTTCAGGGTGAAAGGCAAGATTGATGAATATGCTTTCAAAGCAGTTTCTTTATTGCCGATGGGTGATGGTGATTTTATCATGGCGGTGAATGCAACAATGCGAAAAGCATTGAGAAAACAAAAGGGCGATGCAGTGGACCTGGAAATGGAAGCAGATCTTGCGGAACCAAAGCTATCAGCGCAATTGATGGCCTGCCTGCGTGATGAACCAGAAGCGATGGCCTATTTCAAAAAACTTCCGGGATCACACCAGAAATATTATTCAAACTGGATCGAGAGTGCAAAAACAGAACCTACCAAAACAAAAAGGATTGCCCTCGCCATTAATTCATTTGTACAGAAAATGAGTTTCGCCGAAATGATCAGGGCGCAGAAAAAACAATTCTGATCAATCCTCGCTATCTACAAAATACTGCAGCAAGGTTTCTCCATCAACAACAATTTTTACCGGGTAACTGCCGGGGATCTTAAACTGGTAATTAAAACTGATGTTGCCGCCTGTGTCAGAAAATGTTACTTCCACAGGCTTCATTTGTTTTTTTTCCTCACCAATCACAATAAAAATATTCTTTACTGCTGTTGATATGTTGTTGCAGGTAAAATTGAAGCGTACATTGGTTTTCGGATTGGTTTTGATATGTCCGTTAGCAGGCTGAGGTTTCTGTAGTCCAAGCCTGTAAGCGGCATTGCTGATGATTGGTAAAGCGTAGAACTCACGTTCACTTTTAGGGCCGGCCCCCAACTGCCATGCCTGGTTGTCGGCATAATGATCAAGATTGAAAAGTGCCCTGTCTGTAAAAAAATACTCCCCGGTGAATTGCTTTGTAAAGGTTGTCATTTTGCTATCCATAAACCCGCTTGCCTTTGCAGCATCTATGTAAAACCATTGATCCGGGCTTTGTCCCAATTGAACAACATTCCAGGAATGGTTTACTTCATCTGCGGGATTGCCTATATCAGCCGCACTGAATTTAGTATAGCCATCAACCGAAAGGCAGCGGATATTGGCAAGGCTGCACATTTCCTGTACAAGCAATGAAAATCCAAGGGGCGTGGTTTTTCGCAGGCGTACCACATCTTCTGGTAAAGTATTTTTTTTGTCGTTGGATTTTGTTTCTTTCGGATCAATGGCAATGTTGTTGGCTATCCAGTAAAAAACAGCACGAGCTTTCTCTTCTTTCCCTGGGAAGTTGCGGGTGATGGTATCTGCGATCGTGGCTACATTCTGGTTTTCGAGTGAGCCCAGTTTCTGAACAAGCTCATCGATCCTGCTGTAATCTTTCTTCTGTGAAAAAGTTGTGTTGATACTTATCAACAGGGTTAAAAGCAAGTAGATTCTTTTCATTCCTTAAAAATAGAAAACCCGGCGTTAATGATTCACAAAAAATAAAAAACCGTTCTGTATTTACTCCTTCATTCCGTTCTTTTTTCTCCATGCCTCAAGTTTTGTTCTTTGTTCTTCCGTAAGGATGGCATTTACTTTATCGTTCTGTTCTTTCCGGATCAACCTGAATTTTGCTCTTTTTTCGGCGTTGGATAATGTACTGTCTGCAGTTACAGCTTGCCGGGCTGCCTGGGCAGATTCACGGATCTCTTTCATTTTTGTTCTTTGCTCCGGGCTGAGGTTTAGTTCCTTCATCAGTTCTTTCTTATCTATATTACTACTGCCCTGGGTTATCGAAGAATCTGAAGCTGGCTTTACCGGTGTGCGCCGGATCTGAGCATAAGAATTCAAAGCGGTAATGGCCAGGAAAAAAAGCAATAGGGTTTGTTTTTTCATATCAATTGATTTGCGGTGTTTGGATATCAAGTTAGCCAGAAAGTTTAACCGCCTGAAATAAAAATCCCCTCGGGCTGAGGGGATTTTTAAATCCATGTTTCGCTATTATCTTAAGAAAAGCAGTTCACGATATTTCGGAAGCATCCAGTTTGCATCATCTACAAGCAGTTCAAGCTTGTCTACATGATACCTGATCAGGTCAAAGTATTTGCCTTTTACATTGTCGCAATAGGCAATTGCTTTATCACGGTTGTGTGCGATATCGTTTGCTTTTTTCCTTTCTTCGATCATTTGCTCAACATTATCGCTGATGATATTGATGTGCTCACTGAGCTTCTCAAGTATCTGCAATTGATTGGCATAAGCTTTCTCCGAAAGACCGGCTTCTTTAAGCCCGCTGATATTTTTGATCAGCAGGTTTTGGTACCTGATGGCAGAAGGAATGATGAATGTTGTTGCCAGGTCGCCCATTACCCTAGCTTCGATCTGAACTTTTTTGATATAAGCTTCCAGCATGATCTCGTGCCTTGCTTCCAGTTCAGCAAGCTGGTAGATACTATTATCGAGGAACAGTTTTTTCGATTTATCGTTCACATAAGCGTCCAGGGCCAACGGCGTGGTTTTTACATTTGGTAAACCTCTTTTAGCGGCTTCTTTTTCCCATTC
>JAFDXA010000225.1 GCA_018268185.1 Bacteroidota bacterium | reverse complement strand
CAGCAAAGCGTTCTTCAATATTCTCTTCGGTGAGTTTGTATTTTTCAGCCATTACAGATTTCAGAAAATCAGCGATGGCCTGTGTGTCGCTCGCCAGCATGGTTGTTTGATTCACGACGCCGATGCGGTCAAGGTCTTTGCTGATATCAAAATGCTGCGAATACCTGCCTTTGAACTCCTCATAAAATCCGGCAGCGGGCTTTTCGCCGGTAATGTATTTTGAAAGTTTTACAGCATCCGCCATATCATTTACAACAACAGTTGGTGTGTTGGCCGCAGCATGCGAAAAGGTTGCCCTTGTTTCTTCATGTGTTGGTTTGCCGTGAACTACTACGCTGTAATCTTTTTTAGCGATCTGTTCACTCCTGTTCCATACTTTTTCCACAAAGGGGCAGGTTGTATTGTATTTTTCAACTGAAATGCCAATGCCTTTCAATTTGTCTTCTATGTCGAGTGTTGTACCAAATGCCGGAATAATAACGATGTCATTTGAAGTGAGTTCTTCAAAGGGGATCACCTGTCTGCCACTTGTATCCTGCAGAAATTGTATGCCTCTTTCAGTAAGATCAGCATTTACTTTTGGATTGTGGATCATTTCACTCAACAGGAAAATTCTTTTGCCCGGATTTTCATCAATCGTTCTGAATGCGATCTCAATGGCATTCTCTACACCATAACAGAATCCGAAATGGCGGGCAAGGTATATCTGCACAGGGCCGAAATCAAGCAAGGTAGGCGTAAAGTCTTTCTTCATCTTATCACCCTGCTTTCTTTTATCCTTGATGGCAGCAATCAACGGGCTGCGATATGTGAAAGGAATAGTAAATTGCTTCATAACTGCAGCAAAGTTACAACCTGTACCTTTCTGCATCTTTAATAAAATGAAAAAGAATCTTTTTAAGAAAGCCGGCTGGATCAACAACAGCAATGTGTACGAAGTGAACCTCAGGCAATATACCAAAGAAGGAACGATCAATGCTTTTACAGCCTCTTTGCCCCGCTTACGGAAAATGGGTGTAGAAACACTATGGTTTATGCCCATAACCCCCATCGCACAGGAAAGTAAAAAAGGAAGCCTCGGCAGCTACTATGCCTGTAGCAGCTATACAGCCGTTAGTGAAGAGTTCGGAACATTGGATGATTTCAGGCAACTGGTGAGAACGGCCCATGGGATGGGGTTTAAAGTGATACTCGATTGGGTGGCCAATCATACCGGCTGGGGGCATGTATGGACTGAAACGAACCCGGATTTTTATAAGATTGATGAGCAGACAGGTAGTTTCAAGATCGCCAGCGGCATGGATGACATCATAGAACTCAACTACGATAACCCCGTAATGAGAAAGGCGATGATCAGTGCCATGCGTTTTTGGGTGGATGAATGTGATATTGATGGTTTTCGTTGCGACCTGGCATCGTGGGTAACCCTGGATTTCTGGAAAGAGGCAAGAACGGAACTGGAGCAGGTAAAAACGCTTTTCTGGCTTGCTGAAGCAGATGTACTCGAAAGCAGCAGCTATCTCGAAGCGTTTGATGCTGCTTATGCATGGACGTGGATGCATAAGACCGAAGATTATAACAAAGGCAAATACAACATGGGGCTTTTGAAGAAGTTACTGTACGAGCATGATGCAGTCTGCGGAAATGAGAGCATCAGTCTCTGGTTCACCAGCAACCACGATGAAAACAGCTGGAATGGAACGGAATATGAAAAATATGGAGATATGCTGATGGCCCTGAATGTATTCAGTTTCACCTGGAACGGAATGCCAATGATCTACAGTGGCCAGGAACTGCCTAACTACAAACGGCTGGCTTTTTTTGATAAAGATGTTATTGCATGGAATGGGGGCTATAGCCTGGAAGATTTCTATACCCGGCTGCTATTACTGAAAAAGGAAAATCCTGCATTAAGAGCCGCTGATGAACAGGTTAAAACCCGCTTCTTTGATACGCCCGGGGAAACAATTGTGTACATGCGGCAAAATGGAGATCACCGGGTTTTTGTGTGGCTGAACTTTGGTAGTTCACCTGCAGAGATAAAACTGGATCATGAAAAAAGCCCCGGCACCTACAGGAATGTATTTACCGGGACTTCTGAAAAATTTGCTGGTACAACCAGTCATATATTGGAGCCTTTTGGCTACCGTGTATTTACTTCTATCTTATAAAATTGTGGCAGATGTAAGTTTGGTCTGTGTGTTAACGTGCTGATCGATGAACCCGGTTACTACGATATCAACCTTTGCATCTGTTTGTATCATGCCCACTTTCGGTGCGTAATAACTGTGGATATCTGTTGTAAGGGATGATCCCGGAATGGCCAAAATGGCCGGAGCACTGATCGTGGTCACTACATCTATTACATTGGAATAAGCTGTGCTGCCAACGGTTTTGCTCAGGCCGGAAGCGTTGATCTTATTGGTAACAGTTACATCCACTGGTATTCCGAAATTCAGTGAATAGGTCTGGCTCCAGGAATTTCCGGTAGCCGCATTATCCTTCAGGTAGAGGTTCTCCAGGATGGTGTCTGTAACGCCGAGCGGTAGCGTCTGAAGCGTGTAATAATCATTCCCCGTTATGCTGTAATAATCATTTCCGCCGCTGCTGTTGGTGAACACATGGTATGTTTTGCCGCCTGCTGTGGTATCCCTGTTGGTTGAAGTTTGCGTGTAGGTGTAGCTATTGGCAGCTGTGATAAGGTCGGTAACGGAATAGTTCCAGGTACTTCCAGCCGTAATGCTCATATACTTTTCTGCAGGAGAAGGGGTAGAATCGTCTTTGCTGCAGGAGAACAAAAACAGGCTTAAAATGGCTGAACCAAATAATAGTTTTTTCATAATGCGTTTAAAATTTGAGGGAAAGATAGTTTATTCCTGAAAAATGCTGCATTTTGAAGGCAGGTATATTGTTAACCATTCTGTTAACCGGGAGCAAGGGGCTGGTGGCATCCTAAGTCACTGTTTTTGAGGAATGCTGGTGTTAACCTCCACTCCCAGGCCTTGGTTTATTCAAAAAAGTGGACATTTTGCTGAAATATGTGGATATTTTAGATGGATTTAAAATATTTACACCTATCTTTGCGCTCCCAAATTTATGGCTAAACAGGCACTAATCAAACAGGACGGAACCATTACAGAGGCGCTCAGTAACGCCATGTTCAAGGTGAAATTGGAGAACGGGCACGAGATTTTGGCCACTATTTCAGGGAAAATGAGGATGCACTACATCCGTATTCTTCCCGGTGATAAGGTTGGGGTTGAGATGAGTCCTTACGACCTAACAAGAGGAAGGATCATATTCAGATACAAATAAACAGGGGTCGGTAACCGGCATCCATTAGCAAAAGATAAAAAATCAATAAAATGAAGGTAAGAGCTTCAATTAAAAAACGCAGCGCAGATTGCAAGATCGTAAGGAGAAAGGGAAGGCTGTATGTTATCAACAAAAAGAACCCACGCTTTAAGCAAAAGCAGGGATAATTCTTCATTCAGTAAATAATTAAAATTTAAAAATTCATATGGCTCGTATTGCCGGTATAGATTTACCAAAGAATAAAAGGGGAGAAATCGGTCTTACCTATATATATGGTATCGGACGCTCAACTGCTCAGTACATTTTAGAAAAAGCTGGTATTGATGTAAATAAAAAAGTGAACCAGTGGAATGATGATGAGCAGACTGCCATCCGTAATATCATCAACAGCGAGTTCAAAACAGAAGGTGCGCTCCGCAGTGAAACACAGATGAACATCAAGCGTTTGCTTGATATCGCCTGCTACCGTGGCCTGCGTCATCGTAAAGGATTACCGGTTCGTGGTCAGCGTACCCGTACCAACAGCCGTACCAGGAAAGGTAAACGTAAAACGGTTGCCGGTAAGAAGAAAGTAGCTAAGAAGTAATTGAATTAAGCTAATGGTTTCCGCCATTAGCTTATGACTTTTATATAGACTTATACTTTTGGATCAGCGCCGGATAGCTCTGAGTCGGCAGGAGGGTTGGTCCAGTCCCGGATAACGGGATCCATTTTTTAAAGATTACCTATTCAAAATTATCATGGCAAAAGCTCAAAGTGCAAAAGCAGCTGCGAAAAAAAGGGTGGTTAAAGTAGACAGCTACGGAGACGCTCACGTTACAGCAAGTTTCAACAACATCATTATCAGTCTTACCAACAAACAAGGTCAGGTTATTTCCTGGTCTTCTGCCGGTAAAATGGGTTTCAAAGGAAGTAAAAAGAATACGCCTTATGCAGCCCAGATGGCAGGCGCAGATGCAGCCAAAGTAGCTGTTGATGCAGGTTTGAAAAGGGTAGACGTTTTCGTGAAAGGTCCAGGTAGTGGCCGCGAAAGTGCGATCCGTTCACTGTCTCAAAACGGCCTCGAAATCGCAATGATCAAAGACGTAACTCCATTGCCTCACAATGGCTGCCGTCCTCCTAAAAAGAGAAGGGTATAATAAAATAAGAATGATGAATTTTAAGTGGAAATAATTCAATACTTAAAATTCATCATTCAACATAATAATAATTAAAAGGGTGCATCATCGATTTTACAAGGCCTTTATGATGATGCATCGTCACCAAAAGGCTTCATCTTAAAATTATGGCACGTTATACAGGGCCCAAAACAAAAATCTCCCGCAGGTTTGGAGAGCCTATTACAGGCAACGGTAAGTGGTTAACTAAAAACAGCAATCCTCCCGGACAGCATGGCGCTAACAAAAAGCGTAAAACACTTAGCGAATACGGTCTTCAGTTAAAAGAAAAACAAAAGGCAAAATACACTTATGGTTTGCTGGAAAAACAATTCCGCAAAACATTTGAAGAAGCTGCCCGCTTGAAAGGTGTTACAGGTGAAAACCTGATCAAACTGCTTGAAGCACGTCTTGACAACACCATCTTCAGGATGGGAATTGCTCCAAGCCGCCAGGCTGCACGCCAGATGGTTAGCCATAAACACATTACCGTAAACGGTGAAGTAGTTAACATCCCTTCTTACAACTGTAAGCCGGGTGATGTGATTGGCCTGAAAGCAAAAGCTGCCGCAAACACTGCTATTACCAGTATTGTGCGTGGCAAGAATCCTAAGTTCGGCTGGATCGACTGGAACGAGAACGAATTGAAAGGTACATTCATCGCATATCCCGAAAGAGAAAGTGTTCCTGAGAACATCAAGGAACAACTGATCGTGGAATTGTACTCTAAGTAATAAGTATGAAGTCAGAACCTGCGAAATGGTTTTGACTTTCCACTTTTCAATTTTAAACAATTAAACAACAAAATACAAATGGCCATTTTCAATTTTGTTAAACCAGATAAAATTGTTCTTCAAAAAGCAAATGATTTTGAAGCTCAGTTTGAGTTCCGTCCGCTTGAACCGGGATATGGAGTAACAATCGGTAATGCTTTGCGCAGGGTATTACTGAACTCTCTCGAAGGTTATGCAATCGTAGGAATCAACATCGCAGGAGCTGATCATGAGTTTGCTACCATTAAAGGTGTTACGGAAGACGTAACCGAAATAATCCTTAACCTGAAACAGGTTAGGTTTAAAGTAAAGGTTGACCATGATGTTACTACTGAAAAGGTTACCCTTTCTATCAAAAACAAAACAGAATTCACTGCAGGAATGATCGGGGAAGCTTCTCCGGCATTTGAAGTGATGAACCCGGAACTGCTGATCTGCACTATGGACAGCAGCGCTAAGCTAGATATCGAGATCACAATCGGTAAGGGTCGTGGTTATGTGCCTGCAGAAGAACATAAAGACAAGAGTTCTCATTTCGGATATATTCCTGTTGATGCGATCTACACCCCGATCAAGAATGTAAAATACCTGATCGAAAATACAAGGGTGGAACAACGCACCGACTTCGAAAAGCTGATCATGGAAGTGGTTACCGATGGTACCATTCACCCGGAAGAAGCCGTTAAACAGGCCAGCCGTATCCTGATCCAGCACCTGATGATCATCACTGATGAGAACATCACTTTCGATACGAAAGAAGACAAGAAAGAAGACCTCGTTGACGAGCATACACTGCAATTGCGTAAGATGCTGAAGACGCCGCTGGAAGACCTCGATCTTTCTGTACGTGCCTTCAATTGTCTGAAAGCTGCCAAAATCAACTCACTCAGCGAACTCGTTCAATATGAACAGGAAGACCTGATGAAATTCAGGAATTTCGGTCAGAAATCTTTGAGCGAGATCGACCAGGTGTTGCAGGAGAGAGGTCTGAGCTTCGGTATGGATCTTAGTAAACTGAAATTAGACGACGAGTAATCATGCATAATGTGGAGATGCAAAGTTTAATATTCCCATTTTCATATTTGCACATTCACACATCAATATTTAATCAGTAGGTTATAATTCCTGACACGGTATAACCGAATAAAAACAACAAGTCATGCGTCACGGAAACAAGAACAACAATTTAAGCAGAACAGCTTCTCACAGGAAAGCCCTGTTGATGAACCTGGGTTGCCAGTTGATCACTCACAAGAGGATCACAACTACGCTCGCTAAAGCAAAGGCTTTACGCACTTACATTGAACCATTGATCACCAAAACAAAGCATACAGATTCTAAGGAAGTGATCATGCACAACCACCGTCTCGTATTCAGTTACCTGAATGATAAGGCTGCGGTTAAAGAATTATTCACTGTAGTAGCTCCTAAAATAGCTGCACGTCCGGGTGGTTACACACGTATCATCAAACTGGGTGCACGTACCGGTGATAATGCGGAAATGGCTATGATAGAACTCGTTGATTTCAACGAGATCTATGGAAAAGGCGTAGCAGCAGCAACAACTGCGGAACCTGTTAAGAAAACACGTCGTTCAGGCGGAAAGAAGAAAGCAGCAACTGATGCAGCTGAATCAACTGAAACAACAGAAGAGCAGGCATAATTTATTAAGACTGTTTTTTATAAAAAGCCCCGGTTATTGCCGGGGTTTTTCTTTTTCCCGGCCTTCCATTTTCTTCAGATTCGGCCATCCTTCACCGAAATGATTATTTTTTTTAAATAATCTTACTTAAATTTAATTTATCCGTTGCCCATCATCCCGTGAAACATATATTCTTTTCTATACCAATATCCCCATGCATTAATTCAAGGCCTTTTAGAACACCTCCTGCCAGTTTTCGAAGTCTGACTGTTTAATTAACCTTTATGCCAATAAAACTAATTCCCCATGATGATATCATAAGGGGTAGCCCTGCCCACACAATTGTAGTTTCAGACGTTTAATTATTTCAAATCAACAAAATGACAATTATGAAAGCTAATGGT